>CAZFAE010000123.1:0-1527 GCA_964516035.1 uncultured Sphingobacterium sp. | reverse complement strand
CATCAAAAAATGTAGGCGATTTGATTCCTAAACTGGCATTCAGCGTTCCATCTACGTAATAATGCATCCGGTTGCTACCAAAAGTATTGTTGAAATCTACATCCCAACCTTTGAATTTGGTTTTAATACCTGTTGAAATAGATTTATCATCGATATTAGACTGAATATGTGGATCAAATCCATTTGGATAAATGGCATCCACATTATTATTAGCTCCCGGATCACGGCTCCAGGCAAAAGCATCGGTAAAACGATTACTAAATCCGCCGAAGGCGTAAATTTCTGTTTGATCTGAAACTGGTAATGATGCGTTTACAAAGGTG
Source organism: uncultured Sphingobacterium sp. (assembly GCA_964516035.1). GTDB lineage: Bacteria > Bacteroidota > Bacteroidia > Sphingobacteriales > Sphingobacteriaceae > JAIPAN01. The sequence goes on along the minus strand of CAZFAE010000123.1, from coordinate 1,204 downwards.
CCGAAATCACGGCCCGAAGCATCGCCAAACTGGCGGCGATAACTGGTTGAAGGATCTTCTACCCTTGTGGTTTTTTCATTATTTAAAAAGTTCATCGAAACATTGAGGAATCCTTTTTCACCTAAAGTAGTTCCATAATTTCCGGCAAACTGAAGACTTTGGCCATCAAAAGATTTGTCGGCATAGCCTGGCGCATCGTAAGCACCAGTATTGATAAAGCCCGTAAACTCATTCACTTTATTTTTCAAAACAATATTAACAACCCCTGCAATGGCATCAGAACCATATTGTGCAGATGCGCCATCACGCAGTACTTCTACTCTTTCAATAGAAGCTACCGGAATGGCATTTAAGTCGGTACCGGTATTTCCACGGCCACGGGTACCAAACAAGTTAATTAATGATGATTGGTGACGGCGTTTACCGTTAATCAAAACCAAAGTCTGATCGGGGCCTAAACCACGGATAGTGGCTGGGTCGATATGGTCGGCACCATCAGAACCGGTTTGTTTATTGGCATTAAAAGACGGTGCAGCATATTCGAGCAAACGGTTCAATTCTAATTTACCGGTTTGCTTCATTACACTTTTCATGTCTATCACATCAACCGGAACAGCGGTTTCTGTAGCACTTCTGCGTAAACTTCGGGAACCTACTACCACTACTTCGTTTAGGGAAGTAGCGTTTTCTTTCAGTTGCACAGTAAATTCATTATTAGCCGGTATACTTAATTCCTGTGGCTCATATCCGATCATAAAAAAACGAATAATTGCCTGAGAACTGCTTACCTCCAACGAGAAAACACCATTGGCATTGGTAGCGGTTCCTTTACCAGAACCCTTTTCTGATACCGTTACACCCGGCAGGGCTAAACCCTGTGCATCAGTTACTTTACCCTGAACTTTAATCTGCGCCAAAGCTGCAGTAAAAGTTCCGGCCAGTAAAAATAGAATGAGCGTTAATTTTTTCTTCATGTTTTAAATTTTGTTAATAATAATCGCCAAAGTTAAAAAGAATTTTAAATGAAAAAATATAAATTACAAGTTAATATTAAGATGACTAATACCACTTATAATATTGAAAAATAGCACATATTTTTGCTAACTTCGCCACACAACACATCTAAAGATTGTTTTTAATAAAAATCAGCATCGAAATATGGCATTTGACTTAGACATGATTAAGCAGGTTTACAGCAACTACG
>CAZFAE010000122.1:0-1564 GCA_964516035.1 uncultured Sphingobacterium sp. | reverse complement strand
TCAAGGGTATTATTGGGTTTTTTACGATACAAATATAAAAAATAAGACCACTCCTGTTTCATTGAGATTAAGACGATCGGTAAAAAAAGTTTATCAGTCTATAAATATCTTAATCATGATAATAATAAAGGGACTTCGGCCGTTTAAGTTCAGATTTTGGACGACAAAAAAATATATAAACTCCAAGTTCATCGAAACAAAATGAAAAAACAAAAGCTATTAATGTTATTTGGCATAACCGCTTATCTCTTTACAATTACAGCATGTAAAAAGAATGCAACAGTTGTACAAGATAATCCAACTTTACCTCCTCCCCCAGCTCTGGTAGAAGTAAAAATTGGAGATAAAATTTGGTCTAAATCCAATTTAAATGTATCAACATTTAGTGATGGAACACCTATACCAGAAGCAAAATCAGAGTACGATTGGAAACAAGCGGGAATTAATGCTACACCTGCTTGGTGCTATTACGACAATGACCCCGCAAATGGAGCTAAATATGGTAAATTGTATAATTGGTATGCGGTTACACATGCAAAAGGTTTAGCACCAACGGACTGGCATATTCCTACAGATTTAGAGTGGACCGATCTGGCAAATGTGGTGGGTGGAATAGGTGTAGATGGATCGGGAAATCAGTTAAAAAATACTGGCGGATGGGATGATTATATGGGTCAAAGTGGTAATGGAACCAATAACAGTGGTTTTACCGGCCTTCCAGGTGGGGGACGCCATTATCAGGGTCTGTTTTTTGCTGATATGGGAACGTTTGCTTTTTGGTGGAGTACTACTGCAGACCCCCTAACTGGAGGAGCCTTTTCATACACTGTAAAATCGTCAAACACGAAAATTAGTCGTGATTCTAGGTATAAAAATCAGGGTTATTCTGTTCGTTGCGTAAAAAACTGATCGTCATGTTTTGATTTTAATTTTTCAGAACCCCATCAATCTAAATAAAGTCAGGTATTTTGAAAAAGCATTATTCGTATATTTATTTTTTACAGTTTATTTATACGATCTATGCAAAGTTTGCTGGAAGAATACATCATACAAAATAAAGCCCCCGAATTGGCCGGACTTTTAACGCTTCAGCCAGAGTTGGCAACACAAAAAACCAACAAAGGCCTGTCGCCCATTCTCATGGCCTCTTATCTTAAAAAGCCCGAACTTGCAGAAATTATTATTCAGCACGTTGCCGAACCTACTCTTTTTGAAGCCTGCGCTATTGGTCGTTTTGACTGGGTGGCCCATCAGGTTTTTAAACATCCGGAAAGTATCAATGCTTATGCCGATGATGGCTTAACGGCTTTAGGCCTGGCGGTATTTTTCGGCCACGAAGATGTTACCCGTTATCTTTTACTAAAAAATGCAGAGGTTAACAGCCCTTCGCAAAATGAACATCAGATTTATCCACTGCACATTGCACTTTCTACTAAACAAAATATGCTGGCTAAAATGCTAATGGAAGCCGGAGCAAATGTAAATGCCAGACAGGCAAAAGGTATAAGTCCGCTGCATATTGCCGCTAGCCAAGGAAATTTGGAAATGATTATTTTATTATTGG
>CAZFAE010000121.1:0-1639 GCA_964516035.1 uncultured Sphingobacterium sp. | reverse complement strand
AGGATTAAGGGTTTGGATACCTATTTGTTGGCCTCACCCAATATCGATTATTTTAATCTTTCTCAGACTTCCAGATAGAGCATAAATTAATTGTTATCTGTAATTATTAATAGATATAAATATTTTATATTTAAGAAATAATTTTTCATTATGTTTTATAAACTCAGTTTTAGGCAGGAAGAAGAATTTGTTCGTCAGCCCGAAACAGGTATGGGTTATCAGATAATAGAGGCTAGAACGCTAGGTGGCTATGATCAGAAAAAATACTTAGTATTAAATTCGGAGTTTATAATTGACCTGAATGGATATCAAGATGAGTATATCAAAAATATAATTCAATTGGGTAGCCATAAAATTAAAGAAAGTGCTCCTGTCATTAGTCTAGGCTCTTATTCAATACTAAATGAAGTTCAATATCGTAGCCGGGTTAGCGAGAGAGGAAGCGTATATAACATAGCTGCAATAGAGAGTAAAGTTGAATATTCAACTGGATTGGAGACTTTTGTCCGTCTCTCTGCATTTGAAAATGACAGACGTGTTGATAAAATAAACAAGTGTTTGCTCCCCGGAAGTTTTACTACAACTTTAGAAGATTATCTGCTTTGTAAAGCACTAGATTATGAACCAATTGAGAGATATGCCCTGCCAAATAATGAGCTGATAAAATGGACATTTCATATTCAGCCTAAAAAAGACGAAACTTTGCAACGTGGTATGGTGCAACCTGCAAATGATAAAAGCGGAGGGGGCAAAGAAATTTATTTTGCAAATGGTACTTCTAATGGTACACTTCTTGAACAATCCACGTATTAGTAATAAATATATGTCAACAAGAACATTAAAATTATCCAATAGCTTTATAAATAATCTGGCAAACCTGCCTGAAAATGGAATGGGATATCAAATCGTTAATGTTATTCTTAAGAGTGGGAAAATACTTCATCGGCACAAAGTATTGAATTCGGAGTTTTTGATGCTCGAAGAGAATGAAAATATCGCTCTGAAAGATATTGATCAAATTGAATTGGATAAGTAATTCCTATTATCAGTCATTTTTACATTTTTTCGATTTATTAATCTGACAATCAGTTGTTTAAACATCAAATTAAATGTCAATTTGTCGCGATTTCCTGTTGTTTTTTAGCTTGGTATAGGGCTTGATCCTCTTTTAATAAATTAAAAATAGGAGGATTAATTATGACACTAGTAAAATTTTCAAACGGCAACCGCAGTGCTGCATTAAACCCATGGGTTAGCGATGTTTTCGAGAACATGTTTAACGATTCATTCATTTCAGACCGCCTGGTTTCCCGAGTTCCGGCCGTAAACATTGCCGAAACCGACGAAGACTATCATATCGAATTGGCTGCCCCCGGTCTAAAAAAAGACGACTTTAAAATCAACTTAGAGCGAAATGTGTTGAGTATTTCTGCCGAGCAGAAAGAGGAACAAAAAGAAGAAGGTAAAAATTACAGCCGCCGCGAATACAGTTATACTTCATTTGTTCGCTCATTCAATCTGCCCGATACAGTAGATCAGTCAAATATTGAGGCCAGTTATGACAATGGCATTCTAAAAGTCAATGTAGCCAAGCGGGAAGAAGCCAAATACCAGTCTCGCCAGATAGAAATTAGCTAAT
>CAZFAE010000120.1:0-1734 GCA_964516035.1 uncultured Sphingobacterium sp. | reverse complement strand
GTGCCTAACCAAAACCCTGATATGGTGTCTATGCGCTCGGTTTTGGGAACGGAGAAGTTTCAGAATACTACCATGGATTTGCCTATTGCTTTGGGTAAAACCATTTCTAACGAAGTTTATATTGCCGATTTAGCCAAAATGCCTCACTTATTGGTGGCGGGTGCCACCGGGCAGGGTAAATCTGTTGGTATCAATGCCATTTTGGTTTCGCTGTTGTACAAAATGCATCCATCGCAATTAAAATTTGTGCTGGTTGACCCTAAAAAAGTAGAATTAACTTTATTCCGTAAAATTGAACGCCATTTTCTGGCCAAATTGCCCGGAGAAGCCGATGCCATTATTACCGATACCAAAAAGGTAATCAATACCTTAAATTCATTGTGTATTGAGATGGATTTACGTTACGATTTGCTTAAAAATGCACAAGTACGTAACCTGAAAGAATACAATCATAAATTCGTTAATCGTAAACTCAACCCCGAAGAAGGCCATCGTTTTCTGCCATTTATTGTATTAATTGTAGATGAGTTTGCCGATTTAATGATGACGGCCGGTAAAGAGGTAGAAGCGCCTATTGCCCGTTTGGCCCAATTGGCCAGAGCCATCGGTATTCACCTGGTTATTGCTACCCAGCGTCCGTCTGTAAATATTATTACCGGAACCATTAAAGCCAATTTTCCGGCTCGTTTGGCATTTAGGGTATTGTCTAAAATAGATTCGCGTACTATTCTGGATACCGGCGGTGCCGATCAATTGATTGGACGTGGAGATATGCTGCTTTCTACCGGTAACGATCTCATCCGTTTGCAATGTGCTTTTGTAGATACGCCCGAAGTAGAACGTATTTCTGATTTTATTGGTTCGCAAATGGGTTACGATTCTGCCTGGCTGCTGCCAGAATATGTAGATGAGAGCGGCGAAGGCTCGTCTAAAAGTTTTGATCCGGATGACCGTGACCCGCTTTTTGAAGATGCTGCCCGTTTAATTGTGATGCATCAGCAAGGTTCAACTTCATTAATCCAGCGAAAGCTGAAACTGGGCTATAACCGTGCCGGCCGTATTATCGATCAGTTGGAGGGCGCCGGAATTGTTGGTCCGTTTGAGGGAAGCAAAGCCCGTGAAGTACTCATTCCGGATGATTATGCCTTAGAACAGTTTTTAGATACATTAGCCAATAAAAATTAATAATTTTGTACCGATGAAAAGATTATTGATGTGTGTTTGTTTGCTGGCGGGTGTTTTTAGCTCAGCTTTGGCGCAAACCGACCAGAAGGCTAAATTGATTTTGGCTGAAGTAAGTAAAAAATACCGTTCTTTCGATGTAATTAAAACCGAATTCAGCTATACGCTGGATAATCCGCAGGCTAAAATTAAAGAAACCCAATCGGGTACTTTATATACCAAAACCAAAGTCAATAAATTTAAAGTGGTTTTAAAAGCCCAGGAATTAATTAGCGATGGTAAAAACCAATGGACTTATTTAAAAGCTGATAAAGAAGTTCAATTGAGCGAAGTGGATAATTCGTCAGATGCTATGAATCCCGGCAGGATTTTTACCATTTATGAAACCGGATTTAAATACCTGTTTACCGGCGATACTAGATCTAAAACCGGGCGCATGCTGCATAACATAGATTTAACTCCGCTGGATGGTAAAAAGACTTTTTTTAAAGTGAAATTACAGATTGATAAAGCCACTAAACAGATTACCCAAGCTGTTATTTTTGATAAAAA
>CAZFAE010000119.1:0-1778 GCA_964516035.1 uncultured Sphingobacterium sp. | reverse complement strand
CAACGTCAATGAAAGGCCAACCAACATTGCAATCAACTATGCAACAATTTATGAGAACAATACAATAGGTGCTAGCATTGGAAACCTAGCTACCACTGACGTAGATGCAGGCGATACCTTTACCTACACATTAGTGTCGGGCGATACAGGAGCTTTCACCATTTCAGGTTCAAGCTTAAACGCAGCAGCTTCCTTTAAATACGATATCAAAAACAGCTACAGTGTAATCATCAGATCTACCGACGCAGGCGGATTAAGTGTTGATCAAATATTTATCATCACCATTCTAAAATCGCCAGTGGCAAGCGGCACCGGAAATGTAATTGGTACCAATCAAATCACCGCAGCCAGTAATAATGTAACCATCAGTAAGGGTTATAGTTCTCAGCTGAATGTAAGCGGATCAAATCTGGTAACGTATAATTGGAGCCCAAGCACCGGATTAAGTTCCACTAATATTGCCAATCCGGTGGCCAGCCCTACACAAACCACCACCTATGCAGTAACCGTAACCAATAGCTTTGGTACCAGTACCATCGTATACGTTACCGTAACAGTAATTGAAGATTATAATGTTACGCCAAACAACGTGATTACGCCAAATGGCGATGGTAAAAATGATGTTTGGACCATTAACAATATCAACAGCTATCCTGATAACGAAGTGATGCTATTTGATAAGGCAGGAAGATTAATCCATGCCGTTAAAAATTACCAAAACAATTGGGATGGAACCGTTAATGGAAACCCACTAAAAGAAGACACCTACTATTATGTGATCAAATTTGGTGGCAATATTGCCCCAAGAAAAGGGTACATCACCATTGTTCGTTAATCAAATAAAAACACTTTAAATCATAATTTTAGATGAAAAATATATTTAAAATACTTGCAACAATTATATGCATAGGGTCCTATTCAACTTCAAATGCACAAATCAACCCCTTTGATGTGCAGCTTTTTCAGAATAGGTATGTAGCCAATCCAGCCATGGCAGGAAACGAACAAGGCCTCCACTTAAACCTGGGATACAAAAACCAGTGGAGTAATATGCCAGGTGCACCCAGAGCGCAAAACATCACTTTAGAAACCAGAAAAAATAAAGTGGGACTTGGCTTAAATATCAATAACGAAAAAGCCGGATTATTAAGTTATACCAAAGCAGTAGCTACTTATGCCTACCATCTGCCATTAAACAGCAACAATCAGTCGCTTCATATGGGAATTAGCTTAGGAATATACGATGGGAATGTAAATATGCAGCAGGTAATTGGAGATGCCAACGATCCGGATCTAGTGAATTTTAACCAACGTAAAACCTTGTTTGATGGAGATTTCGGTATTGCATATACCAGTAACAGATTCGGAATCGAGGCCACTTTATACAATTTAAAAAGTCAATTTAAAGACGATTTTAAAGATGCTGCCGATAATCATATCGCCTATGTGGCAGCCGAATATAGTTTTCCAGTATCAGATTGGACGCTCAAGTCAAAAATTGCTTACCGTGGTGTAAGAAACTATACCGACGTAGTAGATATTGCCTTTAATGCCATTACCGCAAGCGAAAAATTAGGATTTACAGGAATTTATCACACCAATAAAAGCGCCAGTTTAGGTATCAGTTATTTACATAACCGTAAATGGCAGCTATTAGGTTTGTATAATACTTCTGCACAGCCAATAAATAATTATACCAATGGTAGTTTTGAAATTGGTTTAAAAATTAACCTGACTAATAAATAAAATAATTTGCAATTGTCGTAACAGTACTTCAT
>CAZFAE010000118.1:0-1810 GCA_964516035.1 uncultured Sphingobacterium sp. | reverse complement strand
TTGAAGGCCCCGTTGCCGATGATGCTAAATATCGGGCGGAGTTGATGGGGCATTTGTTTTTGGCTAAGCTGACAGGGATTAGAGAAGGAAAATCAATTATTTGAAAATGAATAGCTAACATTGATCATCCAAAGATTTAAGAATTTAATTGAGATAAATTAAAGAAAATGTTATCAAATTTCTAAGGGAATGTACTATCACAATTATCCAAAAAGGTGAGAGAATTTGAGGTTTATTCTATAAAATATATCCTAAAGCTAAAATAACACCAATCATAAATGTATGTGCCATATAAACGACACTATACCAATTCATTAATCCGAAAAGTAGAGCTGAAATAAATACAATTTTGATATCACTAAAATACCTTTTCAAATAATTAATTGGCAGCATTTGTAGTAACCAGGTCTCGAATAGTGGTGCCACTATACAAGCTATAAATAAAAGCCAAGGTCCCTTTGGTAGAAATGTCTGTGGACCTGTATTATTTTCTAATTTTAAACCTATTTCTTCCAATAAAAAGATAATTACCGAGCTAATAATAGTACAAAGGAAAGACAACAGTAAAAAAAGAACGATGTATAAAGCTGGATGCAGGTCTTGAATCTTTAATTTCAATCTGTGTAGTTTCACCGAAATCCTGCGATAAATATTATCATTTGTAGTATTTTCCAATGAATAAATTGACTATTATTCAATTAATTCAAATTTTTCGTGAAATTATTTGAGTTGTATTATTAAGCTATACAGTTTTTTAAGATATTTTGCCATTCTTATTAAGGTCTTCAGAATATGAATCATGTTTGCCTAAAAACAAATAAAATCCAATTTGTAATATTAAAATAAGAACCAATTGAAAAATCATACTGTTTTGAAGAAAATTATCAGCACCAAAAATCAAAGAGACGAGTCCAATAAAACCAAAAAATGTTAGTATTAAAATAAAGTAACTTTGAATAGGTTCAAAAAAGGAAACCTTCTTTTCATTTGTATCAATAAACCAAAAAACTAACCCATTCAATGGTATGTAAATATAAATTAACAATAGCCAGAACAAATCACTACTAATAAATTTAAAAACATAAGTAATAACAAGTATCAACAGCAAAAGAATTGATATAAAAAATTCCGATTTTTTATCCCTAAAGTAGAACCCAATCGGGCCAAGGAAGCTTAAGAAAATATTCTTTTTCATTTATTAATAATTATTTAAAATAGTGATTAAACAGATAAACACAACTCCACAGTAACATTACTATGGAGTTGTGCAAAGAAATATTATTGATGATCAATTAGTGGCTTCATAGCATTCCAATCGGTTTTCGACATCCTAACCTGCCTATCGCTTACTGATTGAGCCCACGAATCCAATATTTTACCCCCTATATAACCCGCAAGAAAACCAACCGCCCAAGGCAAAGCTAATCCTCCATTATTATTGATAACTTCCAGACTATTCATTTCTTTTACCTCATAGATTTCTAATTGTAACTTTTCCATAATAAACTAATTCTAATTTACGCCTACTCTAGATCCAGGTTTTCGGCAATTCCTGAATGCAATAAAATTACATTAAAATAAAATTAAATAATTAAAGTTTAATTTTTGCCAAGTTATACTTGTCAAAATGAATAAGAAAAAAATTAAGCAAGTGTAAGCCCGCCCGCCTGCCAAAGCTTAAAATAAGTCTCTTTTTGATTAATTAAGCCTTCATGGGTTCCTTGCTCTGTTACTCTTCCGTTTTCAAGCACTATGATATGGTCTGCATTTAAAACTGCATTTAAACGGTGAGTGATAAAAATGACCGTTT
>CAZFAE010000117.1:0-1812 GCA_964516035.1 uncultured Sphingobacterium sp. | reverse complement strand
TGGTGCTACTTCCGGTAGTATTGCCGGTGCCGGTAATTGTCGGAGTTTGACTGATAGTAATGGTATAGTCTTTTTCAAACGCTAAGCCGCCAGCATCAGTAGTTCTGATTCTGATTTTATAACTGTTTCTGATGTTATACACAAAGCTGGCAGCTGCCTTAAGGCTATTACCACTAATAGTGAACATGCCGTTATCTATATCTCCAAAACCACTTACTAAAGTATAGGTATGCGTATCGTTGGCATCAGGATCTGTACTACTCAAAGTACCTACCTCATCTCCTACCGTATTGGCTTCAAACAAATTGGCTTTGCTTAGACTAATGTCTGTAGGCGGAGCATTTAAGGTTACTGTTATGGTGAAAGTTTTAGGCTCTCCAATACAATCATTAGCACTTGGTGTTACTGTAACCGTGGCTATTACTTGTCGATCAGTGGTGTTTCCGTTGTAATTAGCAGTAAATGAAGCGATGTTTCCATTACCGCTGGCTGCCAATCCGAAACTGGTAGTGGTACTTGTCCAGCTGTAGGTCGCTCCGTTCACTAAACCACTAAAAAGAGTAGCTGGTATAGTTTCACCATTTTGTACTGTAATATCAAGGGGTTGATCTACGTTTGGTATTGGATTAATGGCTACTTCTACCGGTACAGCAGTACTGGTGTTACCTACACCAGAGGTGGCTTCTACCGTGTACGTACCTGTTTCTGTAACGGTAATGCTTTGTTGGGTAGCATTATCAATGGCCACTCCATCTTTAAACCACTGGTAAGTTGAAGAAAAATCGGCTTCAAGTACCACGTCTGCACCGGCACAAAGTGTTGTTGCAGCCGAAGGGTTATTGGTACCCGCCTGAGGAGTGATACCCACCTGTTTTACCAAACAATATTCTGGAATTTCTACTTGCTGTAAGTTGGTAGATCCTCCGGTTGCACCGGTAAAGCCCCAAAATACATATTCTGCATTATTAAAGATATTCGCTTTTAAATCTTCGGTAATATCAAAGCGTTTTACGCCATCGTACCAAACCTGGAAGTTTTTAGTACTTGCATTCCAAGTAAATTGCACATCATGCCATTGTCCATCTTCCATTTCAACTTCAAATGGTGTTGCATAGGTGTTGTGAACACCGGCAGCTGCACCGTTTTTAATAATCGCAATGTGATCTGCAGTAGGCTCCATAGATCCGTTATTATACGTATCAAATTCAACTGCAAACGATGGGCTGATGCCTGCGTAGCCTAAACCTCCTCCTTGTGAACCGGCATTAACTGACTGATTCTGTAAAACGAAGGCTATTCCATCTGCTCCTAAAGCATTATTACTTCCCAAATAAACTTTTGACTGAACGGTAAAGTTCTTGTCTAAGAAAATTTTGTATTTATTCCATACACTCCCGCTCTGCCCACCGGCATCTGGAGTTAAGGTAATGATGGTATTGTTACGAGAGGCATTACCATTTAAGATAAAGTCGTTGGCCGAAAACACACTGCAGGTTGGATCTTTAACCTCTACATCAAATGAAGTAGTGGCTGTGGCCCCGTTGGCATCGGTTACGGTTAAGGTAATGGTGGCAGTACCAAACTGGTTATTTGCTGCATTAACTGTTAAAGTACGGTTTCCATCGGTTCCGCCCAATACAATATTTCCATTCGGAATTAAAGTGGTGTTGCTTGAACTTGCCGTTACCGTTAAGTCTGCTGCATTGGTTTCTTCATCATTTACCGTAAAGGCAATTTCTGGTGATGGCGTACTCCCTAACAATTCCTGATCGGCAATAATACCAATGCTTGGATTTTGATTGACAGCTAACA
>CAZFAE010000116.1:0-1817 GCA_964516035.1 uncultured Sphingobacterium sp. | reverse complement strand
TTAATTTTAGATTCGATGGTTTTCTTTACCGATTCTGGCAAAGTAATATTACGCACCAGCAACTGTTCCAAAACCAAACCCCTTTTCTTAAAACTCTCGCCAATAGTTCTGAAAATTTTATCTTGAAATTCCTGACGTTTGGTAGAATACAAAGAAACCGCCTCATAATACACCGCATTGTCACGTATGGCTGTTCGGGCTACCGGGCGGACAATTTTATCGAGGTAATCGTTACCAATTTCTTTCAAAATTTTCGGTGCTTCCGTCGCTTGAACTTTAAAAAGAACAGACAAATCAATCGTTACTTCCAAACCATCTGAAGACAGTACCCGGATGGCATCATCACCACCTTTAGAACCCTCATCGTTAACTCCAGACATGGTATAATTTTGAGTCTTGGTATCAAACATCGTTACCTCAACCAGCGGATTGATTATATTTAATCCGCTATACAACACATCATTGTCCACTTTACCGAAAAGTGTTTTTACGCCTACCTTGCCCGCATCAATTACTTTAAACATAGAAATGGATGCACCAATAATCATAACGATGATACCAGCAATACGCATGGTTCCGCTAAAACGGGTCAATGGACTTTCCTGGCGGGCAGCCTGGATCCCCAGTACCAATACAATTAATCCTACAACAATTAAAAACATATTATTTTGATTTAAATGAAAAACAATGGACGATTACTTTTTATTTTTGGTCATTTCTTTAACGCTTTTCATTAGCCTGATTTTCAAAAAAATTAATAAAGCCAAAGAAAAAATAGCAGCCAAAGCCAATCCCGGATGGTCGCTTTTGAAAGACCAGTACACGCTCAGCCCTAAAGTAAAAACACCCAGATTAAGCAATACGTTAGCTATAATTTTAAGTACCATAATTAATAAACTTGTATGCTCGGGTCAATTTCTGTAGCCCAGGCAATAATTCCGCCTTTTAAATTATACAAATTGCTATAACCTTGGCTTTCGAGCTGCATAATAGCTGCCGCACTCCGGGCACCACTGCGGCAATGCACAATAACCGGCTTATCTTTAGCAATTTTATCTGCCTCAATTAAAATGCCGGCCAAAGGTATAAGCAGGCCGTTGAGGTTAGACATTTCATACTCAAATGATTCTCTAACATCAATTAATTGAAAATCTTCGTTTTGGTCAATTTTCTGTTTGAGTTCCTGTACCGTAACTTCTTTCATAATTTTAATAATTAGCTCAGTCAAAGGTATCATTAAACCCAATCAAATTAAAAAATCATTTACTATGCTTGCATATTAAATTCTTATGTTTTAAATTTGTTATGCAAGCATAGTAAATAAATGAAACCCGAAGAAACTGTCGATTATTTCTTGAAAGTGGTATGGCAAAATGTGGCTAATACCTATAATCAGATTGCTTCGGGTTTTGGCATTACCCAGGCCTTGGGTTATACCCTAATCAATATACACGAAGAAGGCACTGCGGTTACCAAAATTGCCAATTTGCTCGGCGTTAAATCAACCAGCCTGTCTCGTATGTTAAATAATATGGAGAGTTTAGGGCTCATTTATCGCGAAGCAGCACAAGGCGATAAACGTTCTGTAAAAATATTTTTGACTGATTTTGGTAAAGAGAAAAGACAATTGGCCAAAGAAGTAGTCATCAACTTTAACGAGTATCTCAATAAAAACCTCGACGAAAAAGAACGTCAGCAATTAATACACGGTCTTCAAAAAATAAATGAATTAACCATTGCCTATAAACCCACCACCGGGATATGAAAAGAACAATAAAAAAAGTAGCCGTATTGGGTTCGGGAATCATGGGTTCCCG
>CAZFAE010000115.1:0-1978 GCA_964516035.1 uncultured Sphingobacterium sp. | reverse complement strand
CTCCTTTTGCGTAATTTTCGGGCATGATCCCACAAATAACCGTAGATAAAATCTTAGAAACTTCCAGAATAGAGGAAGTAGTGGGAGATTTTGTGCATCTCAAAAAGCGGGGAACCAGCCTTATTGGCTTATGCCCCTTTCATAATGAGAAAACACCTTCATTTAATGTTTCGGTAAGCAAAGGCATTTACAAATGTTTTGGTTGCGGTAAGGGCGGCGATTCGGTGCGTTTTATCATGGATCATGAAAAATCATCTTATCCCGAAGCACTCAAATACCTGGCCCGTAAATACAGCATTGAAGTAGAAGAAATTCTCAATACTCCCGAAGAACAGGCCAATAACGATCGTCGGGAGAGCCTTTATATCGTTTCTGCCTGGGCTGCTAAATTTTTTCAGCAGCAGATGTGGGACACTCCGGCCGGACAAAGCATCGGCTTAAGCTATTTTAAAGAGCGGGGTTTTAGAGAAGATATCATTAAAAAATTCGAATTGGGCTATTCGCCCGATGAGTGGGATGCACTGATTCTGCAGGCTGCTAAAGACGGATATAATTCAGATTTTTTAGCAGATACCGGCCTCAGCGTAAAAAACGAAAGTGGAAAAACTTACGATCGTTTCCGTGGCCGGGTGATGTTTCCCATCCATAATTTTACCGGTCGGGTAATTGGTTTTGGAGGCCGGACTTTAAAAACCGATAAAAACGTTCCTAAATATGTGAATTCGCCGGAGAGCGAAATTTACCATAAATCAAATGTGCTTTATGGCCTTTTTCAGGCAAAAAAAGCCATTCGCGACGAAGACAATTGTTTATTGGTAGAAGGCTATGCCGATGTGCTTTCGGTGCATCAGGCCGGAATAGAAAACGTGGTGGCCTCGTCGGGTACTTCATTAACTACCGAACAAATCCGCTTAATTGGTCGTTTTACCCAAAATATTACCATTTTATACGATGGCGATCCCGCCGGAATCAAAGCCTCATTACGAGGTTTAGATATGATTTTGGAAGAAGGATTGAACGTAAAAGTGGTGTCCTTCCCCGAAGGCGACGACCCCGATTCTTATGCACAAAAATTGGGCAGTGCGGCTTTTAAAACTTACCTGGAACAGCACCAACGCGATTTTATTTTATATAAAACCGATATTTTATTAAAAGATGCCGGAAAAGATCCGCTGAAACGTGCCGGGGTAATTCGCGAAGTGGTAGAAAGCATTGCCAAAATTCCGGACAGCATTAAAGCTTCCGTATTTTTAAGAGAATGCAGTTCCTTACTCGAAATTGAGGAACGAATTTTAATTCTGGAGCTTAATAAAATGAAGCTCAGCAAGCAGAAGCGTACGCCAATGCCTGCACCTGTTGAGCCGCCACCTGAATTTTTCGATGAAGCAGCAGAATCTGCCGGATTAACACATACAGACGAAAGTCAAGAGAAAGAAATCATTCGTTTACTGCTCAGCTACGGTCATGAATTGGTACACTGGGACGGCATTACCGATACCTATATTGCTCCTTATGTGATCAGTAATTTATCTGATGTAAACTTCGAACATCCGGAATGTATACTGATGATTGAAGAGTACAAAACCCGTTTAGAAGCCGGTCAGATGCCATCCGATCAGGATTTTATTAAACACCCGAACAGGCAATTGGCAGATTTGGCCATTTCTTTAGTGTCTTCGCCTTATTCATTGAGCGAAAACTGGTACAATAAGCGTAAAATTTATGTCCGTAACGAATCAGAAAATTTACGCAGCACCATTTTGGGCGGTATTTTTCATCTCAAAAAGCGTAAAGTAGAGCATATGCTTAAAAATATAAGAGAAGAAATACAGAACGAAACCGATGCCGACAACCAGGCTATTTTAATGAAAAAGTATTTGCAGGTTAAAGAAGTTGAAAAGGGAATTTCTAAATTCCTGGGATCTGTAATTGTAAAATAATGGCAGCGCATCAAGAATTAGGCCGCCAGGGCGAACAA
>CAZFAE010000114.1:0-2012 GCA_964516035.1 uncultured Sphingobacterium sp. | reverse complement strand
TCATATCCATTACATTCAGGTTTTTAGCATACATTTCCTGGAAACTGATTTGCTCATAACGGGTGGCGGTGCTGTCTTTTTCCGGATCGGCAGTATAAATCCCATCTACGCGGGTGCCTTTTAAAACTACATCGGCATTAATTTCTACCGCTCTTAACGAAGCGGCAGTATCTGTGGTGAAATAAGGATTACCAGTTCCGGCACCAAAAATAACGATACGGCCTTTTTCTAAGTGGCGTACCGCCCGGCGGCGGATAAAAGGCTCACAAATTTGCTCCATTTTAATGGCGGTAAGCAAACGTGTTTTCATGCCTACTTTTTCCAAAGCATCTTGCAAAGCCATGCTGTTAATTACCGTAGCCAGCATGCCCATATAATCGGCTTGTACCCGATCCATACCCGCTTTTTCGGCACTTAAACCGCGATAAATATTACCCCCGCCAATTACGATTGCAATTTCCATACCTGTTTCGTGTACGGCTTTAATATCTCTGGCGTATTGGGCAACACGGTCTATATCAATACCATATTGTTTTTCGCCCATTAAAGACTCGCCACTAAGTTTAAGGAGGATACGTTTATATTTCATTTGCTGGAAGGTTTTTCAAAAATATGGATTTTATTGTTTACTCAATCAATTATTAATCTGATTCTGAAATGCAACTTTAATGCACTTATTCCGTTCATTAAATCAACAATCAATTTTATTGGTATGGCCAAAGATTTATGGAAGCAGAAACATTTGATCAAAAAATCTAAACCTATTTTTAGAGCCGAACTAAAACTGTATTTAGATAATGGCACCTGGAATTTGCATTTAATGGAAACCGGTGAAGGCCTTATTGAGGTTTATGAGCAAGATGCCTTTCATTTCCCCGGCCCAATAGTCACCGAAAAAGATATCCCTGCTGCTATCCGGTCTTTTATTGCCATTTCTGGCGATTTATTAAACCAGGTTTAACCGCTTTAAAAAAATCAGGGCAAAAAAAATCCCCCGATAACAATCGGGGGATTAAATATAATTAAGCTCCTAATTGAACTCGCTTAAATGCGGTAACGGTTAGGCCTTTAGCCACACTGTCTAAGAATTGTGCGACTGTTTTAGAAGAGTCTTTCACAAATTCCTGATTCAATAAAGTAGAATCTTTGTAGAACTTATTCAGTTTTCCGGCAGCAATTTTTTCTACCATTTCTTCTGGTTTACCTTCTGCACGAATTACATCTTTAGCAATTTCTAATTCACGCTCAATAGTGTGCGAATCTACATCACCTTTATCAATAGCAACTGGGTTCATGGCAGCAATTTGCATCGCTACGTCTTTACCAGCTTCGTCGGCACCAGCTGCATCAGCACTTAAGCCAACCAATACACCTAAACGGTAGTTACCGTGGATATAAGCAATTACTTTATCGCCAGAAATGGTTTCAAATTTAGAAACACCAATTTTCTCGCCAATTTTACCAGTTTGATCAATTAAAGCGTCAGCAACCTTAGTTCCGTTCAAGTCTAAACCTGTAAGTTCTTCGGCAGAAGTCACATTTTTCTCAATAGCTAAATCAGCAATGCTGTTTGCAAAAGCAATAAAATCTGTGTTTTTTGCTACGAAATCAGTTTCGCAGTTTACTTCAACAACAATGCCTCTTTTACCGTCGGCAGTAGTTTTAGCAATTACCACACCCTCGTTAGATTCGCGATCTGAACGGCTGGCGGCAACTTTAGCACCTTTTTTACGTAAATAATCAATAGCAGCCTCAAAATCGCCATTGGCTTCGGTTAATGCTTTTTTGCAATCCATCATACCGGCACCGGTTTGCTGGCGTAGCTTATTTACATCTGCTGCAGAAATTTGTACTGTAGACATTTCTTTTCTCCTTTATTTTTAAATAGTTGTAGGTTGTAAGTTATGAGTTGCGGGCATTACCTACAACCTAGAACTCACAACCTACAACTTAATAATTACTCTTCTGTTTTCTCGATTTCAGCTTCTGCCTTAGCAGTAGTTTTGCGGGCA
>CAZFAE010000113.1:0-2024 GCA_964516035.1 uncultured Sphingobacterium sp. | reverse complement strand
AACGGGAGATTGGTTATGGTCGATTTTACATCTTGGGTATAATATTCTTTACCGCCTATCTCATCTACTTCTACTTTTGCAGAAGAAATTGCCGGTTTGGCAACCCGTTCTCTTACCACAATATCCGGGTGAAAATACATCGTCCAGCCGATAATAAGTGCCAAACCTACCTGGCCCATGATTTTAAAACGGCCGGCAAGTCCTTCTTTATCTTTTTTGAAAACTTTGATATAATCGTCTACAAAGCCGATAATACCCATCCAAATGGTGGTAATGAGCATCAAAATCACATAAATATTATCCAGTTTGGCAAACAATAAAGTAGGTACCATAATACCCATCAGTATAATTAAACCACCCATGGTTGGTGTGCCCTGCTTTTCGTTCTGGCCTTCTAAACCCAGGTTTCTAACGGTTTCGCCAACTTGTTTATCTCTTAAAATACGGATTAAGCGGCTGCCGTAAACGGTGGTAATGAGCAAAGAAAATATAACTGCCATTCCGGTACGGAAGGAAATATACTGGAACAATCCTGCTCCGGGAAAATCGTATAGTTTATCTAACCAGGTGAATAAATAGTACAGCATTAGCTCATTAGGTTTAGGTTCGCAGATAATATTTCTTTATCATCAAATGGCTGTTTTACACCATTTATTTCCTGATATTTTTCATGTCCTTTGCCGGCCAGCAAAATAATATCGCCTGGCTGAGCCAGGTGACAAGCCGTTTTAATGGCTTCTTTACGGTCGGTAATGGAAATAGTTTTTTTCTTGTTGGTTGGCGATACGCCGGCTTCCATTTCGCGGATAATTTGCTCCGGATTTTCGGTTCTCGGATTATCGGAGGTTATAATTACTTTGTTGCTCCAATCGCAGGCTACCTGAGCCATTATGGGGCGCTTGGTTTTATCTCTATCGCCACCGCAGCCAATAATGGTAATTACCTGTTCGTTGCCTTTACGGATATCCTGAATGGTGTTCAACACATTTAAAACAGCATCGGGCGTGTGGGCATAATCTACAATGCCAATTACGCCATTATCAGCAACCATGTAGTCGAAACGACCTTCTGCACCATTTAAACGACTTAATATGGTTAACACTTTTAATTTATCCTGATCTAAAAGCATGGCCGTGCCATAAACTGCCAGCAAGTTGTAGGCGTTAAAGCTGCCCACCATTTTGAACCAAACTTCTTCTTCATCAAGGTTTAGCAATAAACCGCTAAACTGATTCTCCATGATTTTGGCTTTATAATCAGAAAGTTGTTTTAAACTATAAGTTTTACGGTGAGCGGCGGTATTTTGCAGCATCACCAAACCATTTTTATCGTCGAGATTGGTTAGGGCAAAAGCGTTTTTTCCTAAACCATCAAAAAATGCTTTTTTGGCTTTGATATAAGCATCAAAGGTTTTGTGAAAGTCTAAATGGTCGTGGCTTAAATTGGTAAATACACCGCCTGTAAATTCCAGTCCGGCTATGCGGTGCTGGGCAACGGCATGCGAACTCACTTCCATAAAGCAATAATCGCAACCGGCATCAACCATATCCCGCAAAAGCTGGTTAAGGGCAATCGGGTTGGGTGTGGTATGGGTAGATGGGATAATTTCTTCGTTAATCTGATTTTGAACGGTTGAAATTAATCCGGTTTTATAACCCAATGCTCTAAAAAGCTGGAATAAAAGTGTGGCACAAGTGGTTTTGCCATTGGTGCCAGTAATTCCAACCAGTTTCAATTGAGTAGAAGGCTGGTCGTAAAAATTAGAAGCAATTATACCCAAAGCCTTTGCCGAATCTTCTACTTTAATATAATGGATACCTTCCCGGATTTGAGCAGGCATTTCTTCGCAAACCACAGCCATTGCGCCCAACTCAATGGCTTTATCAATAAATTGATGACCATCTGAAAGCGTGCCTTTAACGGCTACAAACAAAGTTCCAGATTTTACCAAACGAGAATCGAAAGCCAAGGCATGGATAGCCGAATCAGTAGATCCAATAACCTGCTGAAGGGAAACACCATAC
>CAZFAE010000112.1:0-2025 GCA_964516035.1 uncultured Sphingobacterium sp. | reverse complement strand
TGCCCGCAAAACTACTGCTAAGGCAGAAGCTGAAATCGAGAAAACAGAAGAGTAAGCCCCTCTAAATCTCCCCTATGGGGAGACTTATTAAAAAATCATTTATTAAAATACGTTCTCTCTTCCCCCTTTGGGGGATTGAGGGGGCTTAAGGAGAAAAGAAATGTCTACAGTACAAATTTCTGCAGCAGATGTAAATAAGTTACGCCAACAAACCGGTGCCGGTATGATGGATTGCAAAAAAGCATTAACCGAAGCCAATGGCGATTTTGAGGCTGCTATTGATTATTTACGTAAAAAAGGTGCTAAAGTTGCCGCCAGCCGTTCAGATCGCGAATCTAACGAGGGTGTGGTAATTGCTAAAACTACTGCCGACGGTAAAAGAGGCATTGTTGTTGAAGTAAACTGCGAAACTGATTTCGTAGCAAAAAACACAGATTTTATTGCTTTTGCAAACAGCATTGCTGATTTAGCTATTGAGAAAAATGTGACTTCTGCCGAAGAACTTACAGGTTTAGACTTGAACGGAACTAAGGTTGCTGACGCTTTAATTGATCAAACTGGTAAAATTGGCGAGAAAATTGGTGTTTCTAAATTTGAAACCATTTCTGGCGATAAAGTAATTGCTTATATCCACGGTAACTACCGTTTAGGTGTATTGGTTGGCTTAAGTGCTGATGCAGCTGGTGCCGACGAAGCTGGTAAAGACGTAGCGATGCAAATTGCTGCCATGAACCCAGTTGCTATTGATAAAGGTGATGTAGATTCGCACACTATTGAGCGTGAATTAGAAATTGCTAAAGATGTAATTCGTGCAGAAGGTAAACCAGAAGAAATGGTAGAAAAAATTGCTGCCGGAAAACTGAATAAGTTCTACAAAGATTCTACTTTATTGAATCAGGAATTTGTGAAAGACTCTTCTAAAACAGTCGCACAATTCTTAGACAGTGTGGCTAAAGGCCTAACCGTTACCGCATTTAAGCGAGTTCAATTAGGAGCTTAATTATATTTAATCCCCCGATCATGATCGGGGGATTTTTTTTGCCCTGATTTTTTAGAGCTGTTAAATCTTGTTTAACAAATCGCCAGAAATT
The DNA here is from genome assembly GCA_964516035.1 of uncultured Sphingobacterium sp. Taxonomy (GTDB): domain Bacteria; phylum Bacteroidota; class Bacteroidia; order Sphingobacteriales; family Sphingobacteriaceae; genus JAIPAN01. Next base: position 934 of record CAZFAE010000112.1, on the reverse strand, counting down.
GCAATAAAAGACCGGATAGCAGTGGGGATATCTTTTTCGGTAACAATTGGGCCAGGAAAATGAAAAGCATCCTGCTCATAAACCTCAATAAGGCCGTCTCCGGTTTCCATTAAATGCAAATTCCAGGTGCCGTTATCTAAATACAGTTTTAGTTCGGCTCTAAAAATGGATTTAGATTTTTTGATCAACTGTTTCTGCTTCCATAAATCTTTGGCCATACATAACTAATAAAATTGATTGCTAAATTAAAAACGGAATAAGCAGAATAAAGTTGCGGTTCAGAATCAGATTAATAATTGATTGAGTAAACAATAAAATCCATATTTTTGAAAAACCTTCCAGCAAATGAAATATAAACGTATCCTCCTTAAACTTAGTGGCGAGTCTTTAATGGGCGAAAAACAATATGGTATTGATATAGACCGTGTTGCCCAATACGCCAGAGATATTAAAGCCGTACACGAAACAGGTATGGAAATTGCCATCGTTATTGGCGGAGGAAATATTTATCGCGGCCTAAGCGCCGAAAAAGCGGGTATGGACCGCGTTCAAGCCGATTATATGGGCATGCTGGCCACGGTAATTAACAGCATGGCTTTGCAAGATGCTTTGGAGAAAGTAGGCATGAAAACACGTTTGCTTACTGCAATTAAAATGGAGCAAATTTGTGAGCCTTTTATCCGCCGCCGGGCGGTACGCCACCTAGAAAAAGGCCGTATCGTTATTTTTGGTGCCGGAACCGGTAATCCTTATTTCACTACAGATACTGCGGCTTCATTAAGAGCGGTAGAAATTAATGCCGATGTGGTTTTAAAAGGCACTCGTGTAGATGGAATTTATACTGCCGATCCGGAAAAAGACAGCACTGCAACCCGTTACGAGCAAATCAGTTTCCAGGAAATGTATGCTAAAAACCTGAATGTAATGGATATGA
>CAZFAE010000111.1:0-2070 GCA_964516035.1 uncultured Sphingobacterium sp. | reverse complement strand
TCTCCGTTCCCAAAACCGAGCGCATAGACACCATATCAGGGTTTTGGTTAGGCACCTCAATACCAATCGTTCCCTTACCCGGCATTGGCGCAATAATACGGATGCCTAAAGCAGCCAAACTCAGGGCAATATCGTCTTCCAGGTTTTTAATTTTGGATATACGTACGCCCGGCGCCGGAATAATTTCATATAAAGTTACGGTTGGCCCAATAGTGGCTTTAATTTTGTCAATTTCAATATTGTAGTGATTTAAGGTCTCTACAATTTTATTTTTATTGGCCTCCAGTTCTTCGGCATTTACCGAAATTTTGGTGCTGCCATAATTCTCTAATAAATCAAGCGGCGGATGCACATATTTAGATAAATCCAGTTTAGGATCGTACATGCCAAATTGCTGAACCAATTCTTCGGCCTTAACTTCTTCTTCGGTATGTTCTATGCTCAACTCCGGTCCTTCGCTGGCTATCAGCACTTCTTCTTTTTGGATGCTTATTTCCATTTCTTCGGAAAATAACTCCTCTTCTTCTTCCATCACACGGGCATCTTCTTTGGCCAATTCATCCTGAAAACGATTGTTTAAAGGAAATTCAACCGGCTCAGAAACCAACTCATCTACCAATTCCTGTTCGCCCACTTCAGGTATTTCGTAATCGGGTTTCCTTTCGGGAAGTTTAAAATCAAAATTATAAGCGATGGTAAGCACTGTTAATCCGGCGAAAGCCAATAAACCAGCCGTGCCGGCATTGCCAATTTGCGCCATAAGTAAACGGTTGGCCCAAAAACCAAACTCGCCCTCTAAATAATGCGGGAAATTGCTGATAAAGCCATGGAAAAAGGCCAGAGTAATTGAAGTAAAAATCAGTAAAAAGAAAGCATATGCCAATGCTTTACCGATAGCTACAAGCTTTACTTTAAACAGTAAACGATAACCAATAATGAATAAAATGCCGATAAATAGAAAAGAAGCGACGCCAAACCACTCGTAAATAAACTGGTGGGATAAAAGTGCACCCAATTTGCCCAGCCAGTTTTCTACTAAACCGCCCTGGTTGAGATTCATTTTAGCTAATTCGTCCTGGGTTTTAAGCAAATTAGCCCAACCGCCATTGGCATCAATTACATAACTCTGATCGTCTTGCCAAGTAAATAAATACGAGGTAAAAGCCACCAGAAAGTAAATAGAAAGCAATAGGGTAAATAAACCCGCAATTTTTACCAAACGCCCACCATCTAAGTTGAATTTTGGCATTTTTTCTTCCTTATCGGCACTAGCCTTGGGTTTAGTCCTAGGTTTCGGCTGGGGTATATCGCGTTCCTCTGGCTCTAAGGTAACATTACGAAAAGTGTTCGATCCTTTAAATTGATTTGCTTTCAAGGGTATTATTGGGTTTTTTACGATACAAATATAAAAAATAAGACCACTCCTATTTCATCATGATGCGGATGATTAAAAATAAACAGGAAAATTTTTAAACAATCATTTATACTATATTTATTAATCTAAAAGATTGAAATTAGAATAATCTATGCAGAGTTTGCTGGAAGAATACATTATACAAAATAAAGCCATTGAATTGGCAGGGCTTTTAACGCTCCAGCCAGAGCTGGCAACACAAAAAACCAGCAAAGGCCTGTCGCCCATTCTACTGGCCTGTTATCTTAAAAAGCCTGAGCTGGCAGAAATTATTATTCAGCACGTTGCCGAACCTACTCTTTTTGAAGCCTGCGCTATTGGCCGTTTTGACTGGGTAGCCCATCAGGTTTTTAAAAATCCGGAAGGCATCAACACTTATGCCGAGGATGGTTTAACGGCTTTAGGCCTGGCGGTATTTTTCGGCCACGAAGATATTACCCGTTATCTTTTATTAAAAAATGCAGAAGTGAATACCCCTTCGCAGAATGAACACCAGATTTATCCACTGCACATTGCACTTTCTGCTAAACAAAATATGCTGGCTAAAATGCTAATGGAAGCCGGGGCGGATGTAAATGCCCAACAGGCAAAAGGTAAAAGCCCGCTGCATATTGCCGCTAGCCAAGGAAATTTGGAAATGATTATTTTATTATTGG
>CAZFAE010000110.1:0-2167 GCA_964516035.1 uncultured Sphingobacterium sp. | reverse complement strand
CTCTACCAGCTGAGCTAAGGAGGCTTTTATCTTTAAAAGCTTTGCAATAATTTAATGAACATCACCCTTCACTATTTAAAAGCCCATAACATGGCCTTTGGAAAGGGATTGCAAATCTACACAAATTACAAGCCGAACAAAACTTTTTATGAAAAAAAAATCGGCAGGTTTTACACCTGCCGAAATATTAAAAAGAACATTTAAGAAAAATGTAGATTAAATTAAAGAAATTCATCTGCTGCAGGCAACTGTTTATGATTGCTGGCGTGCTCTTTTAAACGTTCTTTATGCTTATTAATCTGCGATTTAATGCAATCCACAGCTAAATCTGTGGCTGCTTCAAAAGTTCTGCCGTGTTCTTTACAAAATAAATCGTTGCCAGGTATGGCTAATTTAATCTCACAAATTTTATTTGCATCTTTTTCTGGATTATCTAATTTTAAATAAATATTTCCACTAATAATCTGATCGAAATAATGATCTAGCTTATCTGCTTTCTTCTGGATAAACTCTAAAAGTTTACCATCGGCATCGAAATGAATAGACTGTACGGTGATTTTCATTGTTCCTCCTTTTTTAAGCTTTTGGGTGTGCTTGTTTATAAACGGTTTTTAATTTTTCAATAGAATTGTGTGTATAAACCTGTGTGGCAGCCAGGCTGGCATGACCTAATAATTCTTTAATGGCATTTAAATCTGCTCCCCTATTTAATAAGCTGGTAGCAAAGGTATGCCGGAGTACGTGCGGACTTTTTTTAGTTTGGGTAGATATTTGAGAAAGCGTTTCGTTTACAATTCTGTAAATCAATCTAGGATAAGGCTCCTGTCCTTTATCTGTAACGATTAAAGCAGTTGATTGCGTATAGCCTAATTCTTTTTTTTGGCTGATATAATAGTGCAACAAATCGAGCAGGGGTTTAGCTATCGGAATAAGACGTTCTTTGCTACGCTTACCCAAAACTTTAATCTGCTGATCGTAAATTTGAATATCTGTTTCTTTTAAACCCAGCAGTTCAGCCAGTCGGATACCGGTCCCAAAAAGCAATTCTACCACTAACCTATCTCTCAAACCTGGAAAATCAGGTTTAAAATTGGCCTGATTATCTAAATGTGCACTCAATTTTTCATCTTCAACCACCACTGGCAAGCGTTTCGGAATTTTGGGCGCCTGAACCTGAGTCATGGGGTTTTTACTCACCAGCTTTTCTCTCAATAAAAACTTATACAAGGAGCGAAGACTGGAAAGTTTACGATTAATGGTTCTGGGCTCAACTCCGGCATCCATTAATGCTACCAGCCAGCTGCGCACATGAAAATGACTGAGCTCTTCTAGCTTTAATTCTTGTTTTTTGAGAAATAGACTGAATTGACCCAGATCGGTCTGATAAGCGTTAATAGTATGAGTAGAGAACCTTTTCTCATACTTTAGGAAATTGATAAAACGCTCTATAAACATGAAAAACTATTTATATATCCGGTGAATTGAATATACAAATAGTTTTTCAAAAATATAGTTTAAACAGTAAATTAAATCGTTTCGCGATTCAATCCTGCTTTGTAAACTGCTTTTTTAACTTCGGTACGACGAGTAATCGATTTTTTCTCGTAGGCCTGACGGCTACGTAGCTCACGCATTACACCTGTTTTCTCGAATTTCTTCTTGAAACGTTTTAAGGCTTTATCTAATGATTCGCCGTCTTTTATGTTAATAATAATCATAAATGTGATACCCCCTCTCGTTATTTTGGATTGCAAATGTAAGCATTTTCCTGAAAATCTAAAATTAAATCTGAGTCCCGCTTTCGCAGGATGTAATTCTTAAATTTGTATTAGATGCTAGACATACAAACACGTGCCGATATCGAATTGCTGGTAAACACCTTTTATCAGGAAGTAAGAAAAGATGACCTGATAGGCCCTATTTTTGCCAGCCGCATTGCTCCCGATGCCTGGCCAGCACACCTGGAGCGGATGTACACCTTTTGGACTACCATTCTGCTCAACCAACCCGGCTACAGCGGACAGCCTTTTGAAAAACACCGCGACATGCCTATTGAACAAGCTCATTTCGAGCGCTGGGTGAATTTATTCAGCAAGGTGGTGGATGCTCTTTTTGAAGGCCCCGTTGCCGATGATGCTAAATATCGGGCGGAGTTGATGGGGCATTT
>CAZFAE010000109.1:0-2221 GCA_964516035.1 uncultured Sphingobacterium sp. | reverse complement strand
CATAATTCTGGTTCATCTCAGTATCAAAATACTGTAATTTCTTGCCAGAATGTTCCTGGTGCTGCGTTAAATCAAAATCGGTGCGGCTGTGAATACCCTCCACCTCTTTAAATCCAAACGGAAACTTAAATTCAATATCAACCGCCGCATTGGCATAATGCGCCAATTTGGTATGGTCGTGGTAACGGTATTTTGCCGCCGGAATGCCCATGGCCTCGTGCCATTTCAGGCGGGCCGCTTTCCAATAGCCAAACCATTCCATTTCGGTGCCTGGCTTCACAAAAAACTGCATCTCCATCTGCTCAAATTCACGCATACGCATAATAAATTGGCGGGCAATAACTTCATTTCTAAAAGCCTTGCCAATTTGCGCAATCCCGAAAGGAATTTTCATGCGGCCGCTTTTCTGCACATTTAAAAAGTTAACAAAAATGCCCTGAGCCGTCTCCGGACGAAGATAAACCTCATCGGCACCCTCAGCCATGGCACCCATTTGGGTAGCAAACATCAGGTTAAACTGGCGCACATCCGTCCAATTGCGGGTGCCTGAAACGGGACAAACAATTTCGTGTGCCTCAATTAGCGCTTTCAAAGCCGGCAAATTCTCCGCTTCCAAAGCCGCATCCATATCTGCCTGTAAGGCATTTGCTTTATCAGTTTTTCCGTCTTTTATATAACGGGCAATTTTATCTTCAATCAATTGATCGGCACGGTAACGCTTTTTCGAATCCTTATTATCAATCATCGGGTCGCTAAAACCATCCACGTGGCCAGAAGCCTTCCATACTTTCGGATGCATAAAAATAGCAGAATCAATGCCCACAATATTCTCGTGCATCTGCACCATGCTCTTCCACCAATACGTTTTCAGGTTGTTTTTCAACTCTGCACCCAGTTGGCCATAATCATAAACGGCACTCAGTCCGTCGTAAATCTCACTCGATTGAAACACAAAACCATACTCCTTCGCATGCGAAGTCACCTGTTTAAAAAGATCGTCGTTACTCTTGCTCATATAGCTGCAAATATAAACTGATTTTTGAATTAGCCCTAATACAGTTTATTCCACAAATTGGTCCGAAAGTAATTAGTCCGAAAGTCCGCAAAGAGGTAAATCCAATACTTTCAGACTTCCGGACTTTCCGACTTAAAATAAGAAAACCCAAAAACACAAGCAATCAACTTCGCACAGCCCCGCTATCGCTACTAGCCCTTCGGGGCTAACCGCTCTATCGGGTTTATCTATTAAAGTTACTAGTACACTCTCAATTTGTCATCCTGAGCAAAGCGAAGGATCCGAAATATAGTCGTGAGATCCTTCATTTCATTCAGGATGACAAAAACAAAGAAAAAGCGTCGGCCCGACAGAACGGCGGGCCATGTGTGGGATTTGTGGGCGGAAGCATCGTTCTGTCTTGATTTTTTGGTTACTTTTTAATCAAGGAAAAAGTAATAAATAAATAACTCAGTACCGCCTCAATTAGCACAAACAAAACTCAATAATCTGTAATGCCCAATAACCAACTCGTAATAATTAATAAACTCCTAAATTAGCCCCCATGATACAGGTAGATCAACTCAGCAAAAGCTATGGTAATCAAAAAGCCGTCGACAGCATTTCTTTTAAAGCGCAACCCGGTCGTGTTTTAGGATTTCTGGGCCCTAACGGAGCCGGTAAATCTACCACCATGAAAATGCTGAGCGGTTTCCTGCAGCCCGATTCGGGTACGGCAACAGTTTGCGGATACGATATCATTAGCCAAACTCTGGATGTAAAACGTCACTTAGGCTACCTGCCAGAACACAATCCGCTTTACCTCGATTTATACGTAAAAGAAGCACTCGGTTTTATGGCCGATATTTACCAGCTAAGCGATAAAAACAAACGTATTGCCGAAGTAATAGCCCAAACCGGCCTTGGCGACGAGCAAAACAAACGAATTGGCGCACTCTCCAAAGGCTACCGCCAGCGGGTAGGCCTGGCACAGGCCATTATTCACAATCCAGCAGTACTTATTTTAGATGAGCCCACCTCCGGCCTCGATCCAAATCAGGTTATCGGCATCCGCGAACTCATCAAAACCTTGGGTAAAACCAAAACCGTACTCGTTTCTACCCATATTATGCAAGAAGTAGATGCCATTTGCGATGATATCATCATTATTGCTAAAGGTAAAATGGTAGCCAACAAATCTAAATCCGATTTATTGACCAGCCATTC
>CAZFAE010000108.1:0-2221 GCA_964516035.1 uncultured Sphingobacterium sp. | reverse complement strand
TAGGTAGAATGAATGAAGTAGCAGATTCTGAACGGGTATCCATCCGACGGTAGCGCACTAATTTGTGCGCATCGGTAGCTACAAAAGTAATATCCTGCGGGCTTAACTGACAGAATACACCGGTCATTGCCGGACGTAAATCGTCGTTACTTACTGCAAAAATGGTTTTGTTTATGGCTTCGGCTAAAACACTGGCCGGCATATTTACCGATGAGGCGTTTTCTACCATTGGGATTTTAGGGAAATCTTCGCCATTTTCTCCACTTAATTTATACTTACCATCACCGGCACTAATTTCTATGGCAAAAGTTTGATCGTCTACACTAAAAGCAATGGGCTGATCTGGCAAGGTTTTTAAAGTTTCCAGTAATATTTTAGAAGGCACCGCCACTTTTCCATCTTCTTTAGATTCTACAGCCAGCGAAGTAGTCATGCTGGTTTGCAAATCGGTGGCAGAAATAGTCAAACGACCATCTTTAATCTCAAAAAGGAAATTTTCCAAAATAGGCAAAACCGTACTGCTGCTTGATGCACCATTAACTGCCTGTAATTGTTTAAGAAGGGTTGACGTAGAAACAATAAATCTCATAATAATAACTGATTGAATCCAAAAATAGAAAATTTAAACGGTATACTTCCGTTTGCGGTACCAATGTTGAAAAAATCCGAAGATTGCTAACAATGTAAGCGGCAACAGGATGTTAAAAATTTGCCAAAAAAGTTTTTCGGTTTTGATGCGTGCTTTATCCAGCAACCGGATTTTAAGTTCTTTGTTTCTAAGGCTGATTAGAGTCTCATCTCCACACAAATAATCTACCGCATTGAGCAAAAAAGTTTTATTGCCGTATTGCTGCTGTGTAAAGCGGTCGTAGCCCAGAGGATAGGGAGAACCATCGGCGCCTATTTGATTTTTAAAGATATCGCCATCGGCAATTACCAGCATTTGAGCAGGCATGGCTGCTGTCTCTTTGTAATTTTCGTCAATACCTTCGGGGATTGCCCTGTTTTTAAATACCGATGGGAATTTCCCTTCTAATAAAACAGCTACCGGCAATAATTCGCCTTTAAAAGTGGCGGGATCTGGCTCTTGTTCTACCATTTGCAAAGAGATGATAGATGGCACTTCTGCTTTTTTGCTATAAGGCGATGAGTGTAAAATGATAGATTTTTTTATGCCCTTAACGGCAATAGTATCCATGGTATTGGCAAATTCGGCACGTATGCCATCCAGGTTTTTAACTATTGAATGAATGGCCGAAGGCATAAAAACAGGATAAAACAACCATGGCACGAGCTGAATTTGGTTTTGTCCGCCCATGTTGCCCACCGTCATCGGGATTTGGGCACAATTCATATCGGCAATCAAATTATAATTGATACGGACGCCATATTTAAACAGCATATCATCCAGATTGAGTTTTTTGGCAAATGCAAGCTGCTCTCCTCCCCCATCTAAACTATCCAATTCGGCATTCACTTGGTCTATTGCCCATAAAACACGGCCGCCGTTCATCAGAAAATAATCAATCTTGAATTTTTCGGCCTCGGTAAAAGCATTATTTGGCTTAGGAATTACAATGAGCGAAAGTTTAGCCAAACCCGCTGGTGTAATTGAGGCTAAATCTACCCGGCCCACCTCGTAACCATCCTGCAAAGATTTCATGGCATCACTAAGCTGTAAATCGCTTAATTCGCCGTGCCCTTCGGTGAAGCCAACTCTTGGCTTTTCGCCTTTAGCCAATTTACTTAAAGCGCTTGCAAAGGCATATTCCAGGTTCTGAACAGAATTATTGAGCACTTCTTCGGGTGCAGCGCCCATTCGGTTTTGCAAAAGTTTTACTGCAATTTCTCTGCCGCCATAAGTAATTAAAGCCGCCGGGAAAATGGTTTTCTGACTCAGACCTTCGTCCGTTTTTACACTCAAATTGGTGGGTTCTATACCTTGGTCATACAAAGTTTCTACCTTAATCTGTTGCTCTTCTGGCGTTCCTTCATTAGGATTGCTGAATTCAATCTGAATAGCTGTTTGGGTGTAAGCATCAAAATCTTTCAATAAATCTCGGGTAGCATTTTTTAACTGCTTAAACCCTGCGGGTAAATCTCCGTTAAGGTAAATGGTAACTTTTAAGGGCTCTTTCAAACCGGCCAATACTTGTTTTGTGGCGGGCGAAATGGTGAATCTTTTTTCTGTGGTAAAATCTATCCTGCTAAAGAAAAATGC
>CAZFAE010000107.1:0-2246 GCA_964516035.1 uncultured Sphingobacterium sp. | reverse complement strand
TCGAAATGGCATAAAAAAATCCCGACACTTATTCAGAATCGGGATTTTATGATTTTTAAAACAACTTATCGTTTATTTAAAGGAACAAATGGCTGATCAACTGCGCCTACGTACACCTGTCGCGGACGACCGATGGGCTCTTTGTTTTCTCTCATTTCTTTCCATTGTGCAATCCATCCCGGTAGGCGACCTAATGCAAACAATACGGTAAACATATCGGTTGGGAAACCTAATGCACGGTAAATAATGCCTGAGTAGAAATCTACGTTTGGATAGAGTTTGCGTTCTACAAAGTAAGGATCGCTCAAAGCGGCTGCTTCCAGTTTTTTGGCTATTTCTAAAACCGGATCGTTAATTCCTAATTTTGACAAAACATCATCGCAGGCTTTTTTAATAATTTTGGCACGTGGGTCAAAGTTTTTGTATACGCGGTGTCCAAATCCCATTAAGCGGAATGGATCGTTTTTGTCTTTGGCTTTATTAATCCATTTATCGGTATCGCCACCATCATTTTTAATTTTTTCGAGCATTTCTATTACTGCCTGGTTGGCACCGCCATGTAGCGGCCCCCATAAGGCGGAAATACCTGCAGAAATAGAGGCGTACAGATTACAATCTGATGAACCTACCATTCTTACGGTTGACGTAGAACAGTTCTGCTCATGATCTGCATGAAGAATTAACAATACATTCATGGCATCTACCACTACCTGATCTATTTCTACATCCTCGGTACGCTGACCAAAGGTCATGTTCAAGAAGTTTGAAACATAATCTAATTTATTTTGAGGATAGATAACCGGATGACCTAATGATTTTTTATAAATCCAGGATACGATGGTGCTCATTTTAGCCAGCAACTTAATGATGGTGAGGTTTAATTCTTCTGGCGTTTGCTGTGAGTTTAATGATTCTGGGTAGAAAGATGATAATGAGCAAACCAACGAAGACAATTGCCCCATCGGATGTGATTTTGAGGGAAAACCATCAAAAAACTTTTTCATATCCTCATGCACCAATGTATGGCGTGAAATCTGAAATTGAAACTCTTTTAATTGATCTGCGTTGGGCAATACACCATAAATCAACAGATAAGCAACTTCAATAAAAGTTGATTTCTCAGCTAATTCTTCAATTGAATAACCACGATATTTTAAAACACCTTCTTCTCCATCGAGATAGGTGATGGCGCTTTTGGTTACGCCTGTGTTTTTAAACCCGGCATCGAGAGTTATGAGGCCGGTTAAATCGCGTAGTTTTGAAATATCAATGGCTTTCTCGTTTTCGGTTCCGGTGATTACCGAAAGTTCGACAGTTTGTTCGCCAAATGTTATGATTGCTTTTTCTGACATAAGTTTTATACTGGTTGAGCAAAACTAATGAATAAAGCGTGTTTTAAACGCTTTAGCATAGTAAGGCTTTGCCATTTTAGTGTTAAATTATTTAATGGTTTCTTTCACCTCTCCGCAGTTTAGCATTTCATCTCCATAATATGGATTTCTTACTTCCTGTTCTGCTGCTAACCAATAGCCACCATTGCCCTCATTTGCCATTGGGCAAAATTGCACATAAAATGAACCTTTAATCAGCTCTGCTTTTTTAAATATGCCTATCAACTCGTTACTTAAATTGGTAAATGTGGCTCTTTGCTTAACTAAATCTGTAGAATTAGCAATAGAATCAGTCATTTGAGCTGCCTTTTCTAAACCTGCGCTTGCCTTAATAGTGCTAGCTAACGTCTTGGCCATTCCCTGACTTTTAGCTGCATCTGACAATACCAATGCATCTTTTAATGCTAAATATTGGTCAAGTACATTATCGGTGGTCTCATCTTTAATTTGAAGTGTATCTGCCGAATTTACTTCCTGCTCATTACTGGCTGTTGTTGCCGCTGGCTGGGTACAAGAAAATACAACAAGCGTTGAAAAAAAGAAAGCTGAAATTTTAAATGCGTTGTTCATAAGATTATAAATTGATTTTTTATATTCAAAAATAGTTAAATATTGTATTGATTAGCCAATTATTGGCCTAAAATAAATCTTTTTAAAAAAAATGGATACGGGGTTTGCAGTTTCCATCTGGATTTGTACTTTTGCGACGGAGAGTTGGCAGAGTGGTCGATTGCGGCAGTCTTGAAAACTGTTGACCTGTGAAAGGGTCCGCGGGTTCGAATCCCCCACTCTCCGCCAAGCAAAAATGTCTCCTCGATTATTCGAGGAGGCATTTTTTATTTTATAGCGTATCGA
>CAZFAE010000106.1:0-2254 GCA_964516035.1 uncultured Sphingobacterium sp. | reverse complement strand
GTTGGTGACAAAGGCAATGACGGAGTTCAAGGCTTAACCGGTGCAACCGGATCGGAAGGTGCTCAGGGTATAGCCGGTCCAGCTGGAACAAGTGGTACTGGGTTATCTCAATATGCATACCTCTATAATCTGGGTGTCCAATCGGTTATAATTGAAGGAGATGTTCTTTTTGATAGCCAAGCGGAAATGACTTCTGGAATTTCGCATGCAGTTGGTTCTGCTGGTATTGTTTGCTCAATTGCCGGAGTTTATAAAGTCTCGTATTCTATTTCTGGAGTAGAACCTACACAGTTTACTTTATTTTTAGATAGCGGATTTGGTCCCTTAGCTGTTGCGGGTTCAACTTATGGATCAGGAGCAGGAACTCAACATAATTCAGGGCAGGTTATATTCTCCATTCCAGCAGGTTCTACACTTACGCTTAGAAACCATACATCAACGGCAGCGGTTACTTTACAAACTTCGGCAGGCGGAATTGCCCCTAACGTAAATGCTTCTCTTTTAATCGAAAAACTAAATTAATCAAGGGTTCAAAAACAATATATATTGCTTTTATAACAGTTGGTGTAGCAAAATCTACACAGTAATTCCCGAATTTTCAAAGTGTAAGCCCTGAAAATATATTGGTGTAACATACATTTTTTAGTGGGGTTACCACTCGTCTATTAAAACCGACCATTCGTTTGCCATATTCTACCGTTCGTCGGAATTATGTGTGTTTACACCTCATTTTATCTGACTATTGGTACTATAAATGCATCGTAGCCAAAGGCGATGTATCAATTTAAACATCCTTGATTATGAAATTAATTGTACTAGTAACTCTGCTATTAGCGGTATCTCGTTTACAAGCTCAGGTGGCCGATAGAGCAACCATATCTTCAGGAGGTGATTTTGTTTTATTGGCTAATTTAAATTTCCAATCTACAGTGGGCGAGACTATTATCGCCACAATTCAATCAGGAGGAGTTATGCTTACTCAGGGATTTCAACAACCCGAACAAGTAATCAATATCCCCATTGGCAATGATGGTATTCCCTCCAATGTGGTTATTTATCCCAATCCTGCCGTAGAGCAGGTGAAAATTAGGTTTAACCTCGATGCGCCTGCTTGGATACAGTTTTCATTGATTAACAATGCTGGTCAGATGATGTATAGAAGCATGCAGTCTTTTTCATTAGGCACGCATGAAGTGCCCTTTGATTTTAAAGTAGCTGCCGGACTCTATTTTTTAACACTTAGTTACGACGGCAAAACCACCACAACAAAAGTAATTATCGAATAAAAAATCAAAATTATGCATATCAATAAATATACCTTGGTGTTTGCCAGCTTAAGTTTAGTGTTTACTTCGGCTCAGGCCCAGTTTTCAGACAAAACTATTCCAACGGCCATGTCCTTTTTGCAAACCCGGCCCGATGCCCGTTCCTCAGCCATGGGTGATGTGGGTGTGGCCACCTCAACCGACGCTTATTCCTTGTATGCCAATCCTTCTAAAATAGCCTTCAGTAATCATCTTATGGAAACCGGATTATCCTATATGCCGCTACTGCCCAATCTGGCTAAAGATGTGAGTCTAGCCAATTTCTCCGGTTTTAGAAAAATGGGGGAGAAGGGAGCGCTGGGAGTTTCTATTTATTACCTCTCTTACGGTAAAGTAGATGGGAAGAATGCCATAGGGGATGATACGCAGCTTTATTTTCCAGTAGAATACACCATTGATCTTACCTATGCCAGAAAAATGTCGAACAATTTTTCGATGGGATTAACCGCCCGTTTCCTTCACAGCGATATGTATAGTGGAGTTTCTCCCAACAGCGGTTTGGTGGTAGACCCCGCCAGTGCATTTGCAGCAGACGTTTCAATGTATTATGAAAAGAAATTACTTAGCGGTCTGGATGGCGGAACAATGAGTTTTGGAGCCATGATATCCAACATCGGTACAAAAGTTAAATATTCGGAAAATAAAGATCAGTTTTTGCCCACCAATCTTAAATTGGGTGCTGCATACAGCTTTTTAATAGATGGAGAGGCCCAAAAGCTCACTATTTCTATGGATTGGAACAAATTACTGGTGCCTAGCCCTCCAATTTACGATGGTAATGGCGAAATAGTAGATGGTAAAGATCCCAATCGCTCTGTAGTATCTGCTTTATTTAGTTCATTTGCTGATGCCCCCGGAGGTTTTTCAGAAGAATGGAGCGAAGTAAGTATCGGTACCGGCATAGAATATCTCTTTGATGAAACCTTTGC
>CAZFAE010000105.1:0-2271 GCA_964516035.1 uncultured Sphingobacterium sp. | reverse complement strand
AAAACCGGTTTTGGGTTTTTCGGCAGGATTGTTTTTTTGAGTAGACATATTAATATAGTTCGTAAATTTTTAAACGTAAGAATCTGCTTACGGCAAACCAGGTGCTCAGTCCGGAAATAATAATGCCGGCCAAAATCATTCCTAAAAACACCATTCCAAATTGCATCCAGTCTTTTAAAACCGCAATTTCTGGAATCTCATTTTTAACGAAATAGAGCAGAATAAGCAATAAACCTATGGCAATTAAGCCGGCTATTAAGCCATGAATAATGCCATAAATAATAAAGGGCTTGCGGATGAACCCTTTTGTGGCGCCTACCAGCTGCATGCTTTTAATTAAAAAACGCTGAGAAAATATGGCCAGCCTAATGGTATTGTTAATTAAAGCTATCGCGATAAGCAATAGAATTAAACCAAACCCGATAATGCCCAGGCTAATTAAGCGGACATTTTCGTTTACAATATCTATCAATGATTTTTGGTAAACCACTTCTTTTACCAATTCGTTTTGTTCTATTTGCTTGGCAAAGGCGGTAATATTTTTATTGTCTGCAAAATCGGCTTTGAGGTAAACATCTAAAGCTGGAAGCAGGGGGTTGTAACCTAAAAAATCTTCAAAATCTTCGCCTAAATCTTTGGCCAAGTTGCGGGCAGCCTGCTCTTTACTTACATATTGTGTACGTAAAACCTGAGGCTTGGTATTTAACTGTGATTGCAATTCTAGAACGCTGCTTTCTTTGCTGCCTTCATTTACAATAACATTCAAAACAATGTTTTCTTTAATATAATTGGATAAATTATGCGAATGCACCAGAATTAAACCCAATAATCCGGCCATTAATAAAACCAGCGAAATGCTGATAACGGTTGAAAAACGGATGGTTTTATTTTGTCTTTGTGGTACGTTTCTGTCCAAATCTGCCATGTATATCAAATTGTATTTGCGAAAATAAGGATTTCCAATCAGAAACACAGCGAATGTGATTATCCCTAATTATTTAATAAGGAGATGAATACGTTTGTCTGCTTATTTCTACCACTCATCCTGCTAAAGCTGCCACTTGTCTGAATTTGCAATAAGCTATACTCTATCCCAAATAACTTTACAAAAATCTAAGTATTATTCTACTATGAAAACTCTAATATTATCAATAATTGGCTTTGTCTTGGTTATCGCGATGGTTACTTGTAAAAAAGATAAATCGCTGAGGACTGATATTTATGTAGCCGGAGCAACTGTTAATGTGGCTGCAGACGCTGGATTGGCTGCTTACTGGAAAAACGGGGCACTAATTATGTTAGAAAACGGGACGCAGAATTCTCTAGCTCGGGCAATAGTGGTTAGTAACGGAGATGTTTATGTTGCAGGATTCTATGGTAGTAAACCTTGTTATTGGAAAAATGGTACTAGAATTATGCTTGATTGCACTTACGACGTATTTAACGAGGGAGAGGCCTTAGCCATTGCAGTAAAAAATGATATTGTTTATATAACAGGCAATTTGACTAACCCTAATATTGGATCCAGAGCTTGTTATTGGAAAAATGAAGAACTTATAATTTTAGGTACTCAAAGCAGTACTTCTAAAGATATTTTTCTTTCTGGCGATGATATTTATATTTCTGGTAGTCAGGCCGGACAGGTTTGTTATTGGAAAAATGGGGAAATAATTATGCTAAATACTGGGGTGAAGACTTATTCGATTTTTATTCAAAATGAAGATGTTTTTGTTTTGGGAACTACCAGCAGCCAAATGGGTTATTGGAAAAATGGTGTGTTTACTGCTCTTGCACCTAAAGATATCGGATCTTCTGTACAAGATTTATTCGTTATTAATGATCAAATATATGTTGTGGGCCTGAGCAACAATAAACCAATTTACTGGCATAATGGGGTTTCTAATTCTCTTTCCCATATTGCGAGAGGTGCTTACGGTATTGAAATTGTTAATGATGTAGTTTACATTGCCGGGGAGACCTATAGTAAAGGAGAAGTGGTTCAACCATCACGGGCATGTTATTGGGAGAATAATAAAATAGTGTCATTGGGTGCTGAAAATGCCGAACCTTCATATGGTTTAAGCATTTTTATACACCAATATTGAATTTATTTTTGTTTTTAACTAAGGCAGCCAATAAAATCGACTGCCTTAATTGTTTAATACCTTCTAATGGTTCCACAAGGATAATTTAGTATTTTCGCGGTTTAACCTTAGAGCGAAAATGGACTATCAGTATCGGGAAATAGAGCAGCGTTGGCAGCAATTTTGG
>CAZFAE010000104.1:0-2287 GCA_964516035.1 uncultured Sphingobacterium sp. | reverse complement strand
TTAATCGCGGTAGCATATATTGCATTTGAGCCAATTCTACCTGGGTTTTAGCCTGAGAGGTTTGGGCTCTTTTGGCAAAGATATCCAGAATCAGATTACTGCGATCCAGAATTTTAATTTGCAGTTCGTTTTCGATATTACGCAATTGCGATGGCGAAAGCTCATCGTCAAAAACCACCATATCAATTTCTTCGGCTTTAATGTATTCCTTAATCTCTTCCAGCTTGCCCGTGCCCACAAAAGTAGCCCGTTCGGGTCTTAGCATTTTTTGGGTAAAAGATTTGATGGTTTGGCCGCCGGCCGTTTCTACTAGAAATTTCAACTCATCCAAATATTCGCGGGTTTGCACCTCGGTTTGTCCGGGTGTAATTACGCCAACCAGAATAATGCGTTCTGGTTTGGGTGCGGTATCGTAAAATTTCTGTTTAGCCATAAAGAATGGCAAATATACGAGTTTAAGAAATCATTCCGGGACACATTTGCCTGGCCCGGAATGATTGATGCTTAGGCAGCGCTGCCCAAAATTGGGCGGCCGCTTTGTGAGATAGCTACCAGGATAACCAAAATGGCTAAACTGTAAAAAATGGCAATAGCACGGTGTTTAGCAGTACCTTCTGTTGCTTTTTTAGAACGCGAATGACCCACGGTGATTAATACCAGGGCAAAAATCATCATTACAGAATGTTCAACTGTCCAGTAACGTAAGGCGGCATCTTTCATAGTGGCAGCCATATCGCTGAAATTTACAAAAGGACTATAGAAATACAGAATTAAGCCAATTAACAACTGTGTATGAGCCGAAATCATAGCAAACAGATTAAGTTTACGATTACCCTCTGTGTAAGACTTTTTGCCAAACCAGCCAACAAAAGCCCGCACTAAAGCTAGCCAGATGAGTAAAAGCACAATATATCTTAAACCGGAATGAAATTTTAATAAGAATGAATACATATCTTTTTTATAATTTGTGAACTCAAAATAAGTAAAAATATAACGAAAGGCTGTTGGTTTTAAGAATAAAAAATCAACAGGCGTTGTAACAACAAAATTACCGCCCTAAATCCCGCATCAAAATCAATAACATTAAATTAGAAAATTATAAAACCAACCCAAATTCACATGAAAAAACTCTTACTCTTTTGTCTGATGCTAAGTGGCATATCGGCCATGGCACAGGAAAGTTATCCGGTAAACGGTTCCTGGGATAAACGCCCAGGATTATACGCATTTACCAATGCCACACTGGTAATTAGTGCCGAGCAAACCATCAGCAATGGTACCTTATTGGTAAAAGACCGCCGCATTGAAGCTGCCGGTCAGAATATCAGTATCCCAAAAGGGTATGTAGTAATAGATTTGAAAGGCAAATACATTTATCCTTCGTTTATCGATGCCTTTAGCAGCTACGGTATTGCAAGCGCCGGACAGGGCGGTTTTGGTCGTCAAACCAGACAAGTATTTACCAGCACCAAAGCTGGTGCCTACAACTGGAACGAAGCTATTCGTCCGGAAACTGCGGTAAAAACCATTTTTGCGGTTGATGCCAAAAAAGCCGAAGATTATAAGAAAAATGGATTTGGAGCGGTACAGTCTATCCATCGCGATGGTATTGCCCGTGGCACTTCTGCAGTAGTGAGTTTAGGTGATGAAAAAGAAAACGAAGTATTTTTAAAAGACATTGCCGCTGCACAATATTCCTTTAATAAAGGAACTTCAGCCAATAACTATCCATCATCTTTAATGGGTTCTATCGCATTATTGCGTCAAACTTACCTGGATGCAGCCTGGTATAAAAACCAAAAAGGCGAATACAATATCTCTTTAGACGAATTTAACCGCAGCCAAAATTTACCTCAGGTTTTTGAAGTAAACGATGCATTGAGTGTATTAAGAGCCGATAAAATTGGTGATGAATTTGGTAAACAATTCATTTTTAAAACCGATGGTAAAGAATACCAGAAAATTGCTGCCATTAAGGCAACAGGAGGTAGTTTCATCATCCCGCTTACTTTCCCTAAAGCATTTGATGTAGAAGACCCTGCCGATGCCCGTAATGTAAGCTTAACCCAAATGAAAGACTGGGAATTGGCACCCACCAACCCGGCAGCCTTAGAAAAAGCTGGTGTGCGTTTTGCCATCACTTCTTCAGGTTTAGAAAGCTCACGCGATTTTTTAGCCAATCTACGTACGGCAATTGAAAATGGATTGAGCGAAAAACAAGCGCTTAAAGCCTTAACCCAAACTCCGGCAGAAATGCTGGGTGTGGCCGAGCAATTAGGCACCTTAA
>CAZFAE010000103.1:0-2296 GCA_964516035.1 uncultured Sphingobacterium sp. | reverse complement strand
TTAATCGCGGTAGCATATATTGCATTTGAGCCAATTCTACCTGGGTTTTAGCCTGCGAAGTTTGGGCTCTTTTGGCAAAAATATCCAGAATTAAATTACTGCGGTCCAGAATTTTAATCTGCAATTCGTTTTCGATATTACGCAGTTGCGATGGCGAAAGCTCATCGTCAAAAACCACCATATCAATTTCTTCGGCCTTAATATATTCCTTAATCTCTTCCAGCTTACCGGTGCCCACAAAAGTAGCCCGTTCGGGTCTTAGCATTTTTTGGGTAAAAGATTTAATGGTTAGCCCGCCGGCAGTTTCTACCAGAAATTTCAACTCATCCAAATATTCGCGGGTTTGCACCTCGGTTTGTCCGGGTGTAATTACGCCAACCAGAATAATGCGTTCTGGTTTGGGTGCGGTATCGTAAAATTTCTGTTTAGCCATAAAGAATGGCAAATATACGAGTTTAAGAAATCATTCCGGGCCCTGTTTGTAAAGCCCGGAATGATTGATGCTTAGGCAGCGCTACCCAAAATTGGGCGACCACTTTGTGAGATGGCTACCAGGATAACCAAAATGGCTAAACCATAAAAAATAGCGATAGCACGGTGTTTGGCTGCACCTTCTGCTGCTTTTTTAGAACGAGAATGGCCCACGGTAATTAATACCAAGGCAAATATCATCATTACAGAATGTTCAACCGTCCAGTAACGTAAGGCGGCATCTTTCATGGTGGCAGCCATATCGCTAAAATTTACAAATGGACTGAAAAAATAGAGCACCAGGCCAGTTAATAATTGCGTATGTGCCGAAATCATGGCAAACAAGTTCAGTTTACGGTTTCCGTCGGTATATTTTTTATTGCCCAACCAACCGACTAAAGCCTGAACTATGGCTAAAACCACCAATAAAAGCACAATATATCTTAAGCCGGAATGAAATTTTAATAAGAATGTATACATATCTTTTTTATAATTTGTGAACTCAAAATAAGTAAAAATATAACGAAAGGCTGTTGGTTTTAAGAATAAAAAATCAACAGGCGTTGTAACAACAAAATTACCGCCCTAAATCCCGCATCAAAATCAATAACATTAAATTAGAAAATTATAAAACCAACCCAAATTCACATGAAAAAACTCTTACTCTTTTGTCTGATGCTCACTGGCATATCGGCCATGGCACAGGACAGTTATCCGGTAAACGGTTCCTGGGATAAACGCCCCGGATTATACGCATTTACCAATGCCAATCTGGTAATTAGTGCCGATCAAACTATCAGCAATGGTACTTTATTGGTAAAAGACCGCCGCATTGAAGCTGCCGGTCAGAATATCAGCATCCCGAAAGGGTATGTAGTAATAGATTTGAAAGGCAAATACATCTATCCTTCATTTATTGATGCTTTTAGCAGTTATGGTATTGCAAGTGCTGGCCAGGGTGGTCAGGGCGGTTTTGGCCGTGCAACCCGACAGGTATTTACAAGCACCAAAGCTGGTGCCTACAACTGGAACGAAGCTATCCGCCCAGAAACTGCGGTAAAAACCATTTTTGCGGTTGATGCCAAAAAAGCCGAAGATTATAAGAAAAATGGATTTGGAGCGGTACAGTCTATCCATCGCGATGGTATTGCCCGTGGCACTTCTGCAGTAGTGAGTTTAGGTGATGAAAAAGAAAACGAAGTATTTTTAAAAGACATTGCCGCTGCACAATATTCCTTTAATAAAGGAACTTCAGCCAATAACTATCCATCATCTTTAATGGGTTCTATCGCATTATTGCGTCAAACTTACCTGGATGCAGCCTGGTATAAAAACCAAAAAGGCGAATACAATATCTCTTTAGACGAATTTAACCGCAGCCAAAATTTACCTCAGGTTTTTGAAGTAAACGATGCATTGAGTGTATTAAGAGCCGATAAAATTGGTGATGAATTTGGTAAACAATTCATTTTTAAAACCGATGGTAAAGAATACCAGAAAATTGCTGCCATTAAGGCAACAGGAGGTAGTTTCATCATCCCTTTAACTTTTCCAAAAGCATTTGATGTAGAAGATCCGGCCGACGCCCGCAATGTAAGCTTAACCCAAATGAAAGATTGGGAGTTGGCACCTACCAACCCGGCAGCCTTAGAAAAAGCCGGTGTGCGTTTTGCCATCACTTCTTCAGGTTTAGAAAGCTCACGCGATTTCTTAGCTAACCTGCGTACTGCTATCGAAAATGGATTAAGCGAAAAACAAGCACTTAAAGCATTAACCCAAACTCCGGCAGAAATGCTGGGTGTGGCCGAGCAATTAGGCACCTTAA
>CAZFAE010000102.1:0-2355 GCA_964516035.1 uncultured Sphingobacterium sp. | reverse complement strand
TTTTTTATTTGAGTTTAACCTTCAGCCCTATTGGGAATAAATGCCAAGCCGTATAGGTTTTGCGTTCATCTGACAATCTGCTGGTAGAAATTGTCAATTTGGAAGGAGGCAATATGAAGATTGGACTCATTTCTAGAAAAACCTTTGACGAAATTCTTATATTCATAATAAAGCCAAAGTTTATAGCCGGCTGGAGCGATTTTTGGGATTCATTGTGTAAATAAATAGCCCCTAACCCACACGAAAAGTCAAAAATAAGGCCCGGTTTTCCTATGCCTGATAGATGGTGAATATTAAAGCTAAGGTGTTCATAGCTTAGTTCAGGTGGCAAATTAGCTAGATTTGCGGGTTTATAAGTAGGTATACTTCCTAAGCCCCTCCTTTTGTAGTCTATGTTTACACCCCAGAAAAAGGTCTGTTTACTTTTAAATCGCTTCAAATATTCTGCCTGAACTCTTAATCCTCCTGAAGCATAATTGTCTGATGTTAATCCAGTATTTAACGAAATAAAAGTATTTAATTCATCTGGCTGACTCTCTTGTGAAAAACAAAAGCTAGACAGTAGAAAACTCATGATAATTGCTAAGAGATATTTCATTTTATACATGATAATTATTTGTTATTCAATTTAATTGTCAATCCAATCGGCACAAAAGTGAATTGGGTATAAGTCTGTTTTTCTTCATACAGTCGGTTAGGGCTAAATATTACCTTAGATATTGGAGGAATAATTAATAAAGGAGCAGTTTCAAAAACAATTGATTTCGATAATTTGAAATTTAAACTTAAGCCCAAACTCAAAGAAGGTTGCAGCGAAGATTTACCCTCACCAAAAAGGTAAATGGCACCCATACCTGCCGAAGCATCCCAAAATAATTTGTCTTTTGCAAAGGGTTGAATATAATGGATTGAATATGTTATGTTAATGGTATTTAGATCAGGAGGTTCATACAGATCAGTAGCCGCCTCTATTAAATGCCATTTCGATTCAATCCCGACTCCCGAAAAAAGCCGTTCTTTATTTTTAAAGCTTTTCATCAATTCAAAACCTACCCGGGGGCCAAAGGAATTGTTAATATCCCAAATAAATCCAGACTGAATTTTTAGGTATCTGGCTCTTTTTGTACTAACATTAACTTGTGAAAAACATGTTAGTGCACTTAATACCATGATAATAATTGAATGATATTTTATTTTATGCATGATAAGTACTTTACAAAAGCACCGAAGCTAAACAGCTTCGGTGTTATAATTTATTGTTTCGCATCTAAATAATCCTGTTCGGTGAAGGTATAACTGAAATATCCTGAAATTGAATGCTTTGTTTCTTTCGTTATTACTTTTATGTAATTCTCAGGATTAGTAATATTCCGGTTGCTGGAATAAGGTATACCGGTTTGGTCCTGTGAACTAAATCTTTGATGTTTGATAGTTTCAACATCATTATAAACTATTTCTATCCAATCATAAAGCTGTAAAATTTCGGCAAAACTGGGCTTAAGAGTTTTTAATCTGTCATGCCTTTCAAAAACAACAGTAGTCGTATTTGGAGTAAGAATTTTAATCATATCCACTTGTTCTACCCCATTCTGATATGGTATAATTTTGATCGTATAACCAGTTTCGTTAATAATAATTGATTTTGTGTATCCAGTGTCCTCAATAATGCATGAGGCACTAAAAAATAGAAATATTAAAAATGTATTTTTCATGTTAATAATGGCTCATAAGTAAATCTATTTGTTGATTGGTAACGCCATTAGGCTTGAATAGTTTTAATTCTTTGGTTAAATGATCCAAATTATAACTATTTCCCAGGGCTATACCCTCTATTTCATTAAGTTTGTAATTTTTTACCTCATCGAATACGGTGCCTGTACCCCCAAAACCATAACTTTGATTATATTCATTTACTCCGTCTACCAGATTTACAAACAGGCTGGTATACTTATCAGCTTTATCGAATAAATTTTTATTCCAATATTGGTAACTATAATAATGAGGATATTGTACTGAAATAGAATAATCCGCATCTCCATAGTTAAAGATCCCTCTCGTGTTTTTATACTCCAATTTAGTAAGCCACCATTCGACACCCACAGCCCAGCTCTCTCTTAATACTCCATTAATAAATAAAAATTCTAAAGCGCCAAGTGACATATTTCTAAGGTGACTTATATGGGCTGTTTCATGAATCGTTGTAGAGAAAATTTCATCTGATTGATACTCAGCATTGATGCTATGTCTGCTAATTCTTATAACCGGAACAAATGCATAATTAATACCTGCACTATTCATGTCATCAACACCGATATACCATATTCTGCCACTTTGAAAATGGTACGGTCTTTTCAA
>CAZFAE010000101.1:0-2373 GCA_964516035.1 uncultured Sphingobacterium sp. | reverse complement strand
GTACCTGGCCGCAAGATGAAGCTTTACTGCTTGAATTGATTCAAAATTACCCGGACTGGAAATTTATTATTGCTCCGCACGAGATCGCAGAAGCCGGTATTCAAGGTTTGTGTAAACTATTGCCCGCCAACTCTTGGTTCAGGCTTTCTGAACTTCAAGTCAAAAGTCAAAAGTTAAAAGTTAAAAAAGGAGAGCGGGAAGCGGAAAGCGTGGAAATTCAAAATCTGAAATCTGAAATCGTCAATCTAAAATCAGAATACTCAATACTTAATACCAAGCAAGTGCTTATCATCGACAACATTGGCCTGCTTTCTTCCTTATATGCTTTTGCTGATGTGGCTTATATTGGCGGCGGGTTTGGCAGCGGCATTCACAATACGCTAGAAGCTGCGGCGTTCGGCTTGCCGGTTATTTTCGGGCCAAAATATGAGAAATTCCAGGAGGCTAAAGATTTAATACAGACTGGTGCAGGATTTAGCGTTCATTCTCAAGCCTCATTAAACCAAACAATGGCCCAGCTTGCGCAAGAAGAATACCGGAAAACTGCCGGAGAGAATGCCCGAAAATATGTACAAGCAAATACCGGTGCTACGGAGCAGATCCAAAGTACCATTTTACCTAAGGTTTAATACCCGTTTACTTTTTTGTCATTTCGAACAAAGAGAGAAACCTCTCGTTCTGAATGAAAAAAATAAGCATATGAGATTTCTCACCCGCTCGACAGCGAGATTCGAAATGACGACAAAAAAGTACTGAAGATTATATCCCCGGCGTTTTCACCAAACGTTCCAAGGTATCAATCCACATTGGGTGGTCGTTGAGGCTTTCTACCAATTGAATTTTTTCGCCGCCGGCTTCCACAAATTCTTCCTGGTATTCTTCGGCTATTTCGAAAATGGTTTCAAGGCAATCGGCTACAAAGGCTGGGCAGAAAACCAATAGTTTTTTTGCTCCTTTTTCGGCCAGGTGCTCAATTACATCGCTGGTATAAGGCTGCGCCCATGGGTCGCGGCCCAGGCGTGACTGAAAAGTGATAGTGTATTTTTCTTTCGGGATGCCCAGTTCTGCGGCAATTAATTGGGCCGTGCGGTAGCATTGTGCAGAGTAGCAAAACTTATTGTTTTCGGTAATGGTTTCGCAGCATTTGTCCACTTTAAGGCAATGGGCTTTGCTGTCGTCGCCTTTGCGCAGCTGTCGCTGCGGCAAGCCGTGAAAACTGAATAAAATATGATCGAAGGTTTCTGGCTGGTGTTTTTTGCCATTTTCGGCAAAGTTTTTAATCACGCCTTCATCATCGTAATAAGAATTGATAAAGCTGATATCGGGTATGGCCTGCCAGGTGCGCACAATCTCCATCACTTTATCGTGGATGGAACCCGTGGTTGCCGAAGCGTATTGCGGAAACAAAGGGATAACTTTAATGCTATCTACCTTGGCAGCTTTCAATTTATCTAAAGCCGACTGGATAGAGGGACTTTGATAGCGCATGGCCAATTCCAAATGATATTCATCGCCGAGGCGTTCTTTGAGCATTTCGGCAGAGCGAACGCTGTAATGCATTAATGGAGAACCGTTTTCGCTCCAGATAGCCCGGTAGGTTTTGGCTGATTTTGGTCCCCGAAAGGGAACAATAATGCCTTTAACCAAAATAGCTCTTAAAACCACAGGCACATCAATTACCCGGCCATCCATCAAAAATTCGCCTAAATATTTACGCACATCTGACGTTGAAGGACTGTCTGGCGTACCCAGATTCACTAATAAAACTCCTTTTTTTCCCATGTTATAATTCGAAGATAATACCAATTGTTGGCAAAACGGTTCCACTCGGATTTTTAATAAGCTTGGTTAAGTAGCTATTGGCATCGGCCGGATCGTCTTGCGGCATACCGTTTGGCGTACGGTCTAAAACCAAAGTTTTTTGTTGCTGATAAATATTGTTGCTGATATTCTGAATGTCTAAAAATACGTTTAAGCTGAATTTTCTAAAAGGATACTTTTTATCTATTCTTAAATCCAACTGGTAAAAATCACCTAGCTGCTGGGTATTTAGCTGTGTATAATCAGGAATACCTTGCGGGAAGATATCGTAATTGCTTTTTAATGATGAGGTAGCCAAATCATACGGGGTATACGGACTGCCGCCACTCATACGGAAACGGGCGCCAACTTCCCAATTACGGTTAAATATTTTACCGCCGGTAACACTTACAATATAGCGGCTGTTCCAGGAAGATTGCACATAGCTTTGGTTTTTATCCTGAAATTCGCTGCGGAACAGCGTGAATGAAGCAATGCCGTAAAAACCTTTTTCTAATCGTTTTTGAGCCAAAAACTCCAAGCCGTAACTGCGCCCCTGAGTGGTTCCGCTAA
>CAZFAE010000100.1:0-2385 GCA_964516035.1 uncultured Sphingobacterium sp. | reverse complement strand
CCTGCTTTAACCATCACCACTAAGCCATTATCGAAATGACGCATTGTGGAGAGAATATCCAATACAGGGTAGCTAAGACAATGTAGAATCCTTCCGGAATTTAACCGTAAAGTCTCACTACTCACTACTCAATACTATGTGCTGAGTAGTAAACACATAAAGCCATATAAACCCGGAAATTTATTTCCAAAATCGCAATTTAAGGCTAAATTAGTACCTCCAATAAAACCAAATTGTAATATCTTGGAAATAATACACAAGCTAGTCAACATATGAATAGAATTATTTTAATTGCGTTAAGCCTCAGTCTCGGCTTGTTGATTAATGCCAAGGCACAGCAATTGAGCTCGCCTAACGGGAATTTAGTCATGAATTTTTTGTTGCAAAACGATGGAACTCCGGCTTACAGCCTTGCCTATAAAAGCAAAGAGATGATTAAGCCCAGTAAACTCGGATTGGAGTTGAAAAATGATAAAAAATCGCTTTTAAACGATTTTTTGATTGATTCGGTTCAACACCATACCTTCGATGAAACCTGGACACCCGTTTGGGGAGAAGTAAAAACCATTCGCAATCAGTATAACGAAATGGCTGTAAACTTGAGTCAGAAAGGAACCAATAGAGAAATGATTATTCGTTTCCGCTTATTTAATGAGGGCCTTGGTTTCCGATATGAATTTCCAGAGCAAAAAAAACTGGGCCATTTTGTAATTAAAGAAGAAAGAACACAGTTTGCCATGACTGGAGATCATACCGCTTTCTGGATTCCAGGCGATTACGATACTCAGGAGTACGATTTTACCAAGTCAAGGCTTTCCCAAATAAGAGGCCTTTCGGCTAATGCTATTACCAGCAATCTATCTCAAACCTCATTTTCGCCAACAGGTGTTCAAACTTCCTTAATAATGAAAACAGACGAGGGGGTTTATATCAATATCCATGAGGCGGCATTAATTAATTACTCTTGCATGCATTTAAATTACGATGATCAACATCAGGTTTTTGAATCGTGGTTAACGCCAGATGCGGTAGGAGATAAGGGGTATATGCAAGCGCCATTTACTACACCTTGGCGTACCATAATGGTAAGTGACGATGCCCGAGATATTATTGCATCTAAAATGATTTATAATCTTAACGAACCCTCTAAAATAGAAGACACTTCTTGGATTACACCCGTTAAATACGTCGGTGTTTGGTGGGAGATGATTACCGGTAAAAGCTCTTGGGCCTATACTGACGACTATCCGGCTATTCAACTTGGAATTACTGATTATACCAAGGCTAAACCCAATGGCAAACATGGCGCAACTACCGCTAATGTTAAAAAATACATTGATTTTGCCGCTCTGCATGGTTTTGATGGGGTACTAGTAGAGGGTTGGAATATTGGCTGGGAAGATTGGTTTGGTAATTCTAAAGATTATGTTTTTGATTTTTCAACCCCTTATCCTGATTTCGACCTTCCGGGAATAAGAGATTATGCCAAATCCAAAGGCGTTAAAATGATTATGCACCACGAAACTTCGGGTTCTACTCGTAATTACGAACGCAGCATAGATAAGGCGTATCAGTTTATGAAAAATAATGGTTACGATGCCGTAAAAAGTGGTTATGTAGGCAACATCTTGCCACGCGGAGAAACCCATTACAGCCAGTGGATTAATAACCATTACCAATATGCCATAGAAAAAGCGGCCGAATACAAAATTATGGTCAATGCCCACGAGGCAGTACGCCCAACCGGTATAGGTCGTACCTACCCAAACCTGATTGGTAACGAATCGGCCAGAGGAACAGAATACCAGGCTTTTGGAGGTTCAAAACCCAATCATGTAACCATTTTGCCTTTTACCCGTTTATTGGGTGGCCCGATGGACTTTACCCCTGGTATTTTTGAAATGGATATCAGTAAATTAAATGCAGATAATAAATCTCATGTAAACAGTACTTTGGCTAACCAATTGGCCTTATATGTAACCATGTATAGCCCATTGCAAATGGCGGCAGATTTGCCCGAAAATTATATGCGTTTCTCTGATGCTTTTCAATTTATTAAAGACGTAGCCGTAGATTGGGATGATAGCAAATACCTTGAAGCAGAACCAGGCGAATACATTACCGTAGCCCGTAAAGCTAAAAAAACAGGCCAATGGTTTGTGGGTAGCGTAGCCGGAGACGGCCCGCGTACTTCTGCCATTGCGTTTAATTTTCTAGAAAGGGGTAAAACCTACATCGCCACAATTTATGCCGATGCCAAAGATGCCCATTACAAAACTAATCCGCAGGCCTATACTATACGTAAAGTGGTAGTAAACAGTAAATCTAAATTGTCTACTTTTTGTGCGCCTGGCGGCGGATATGCTATAAGTTTGGTAGAGGTAG
>CAZFAE010000099.1:0-2455 GCA_964516035.1 uncultured Sphingobacterium sp. | reverse complement strand
GTACCTGGCCGCAAGATGAAGCTTTACTGCTTGAATTGATTCAAAATTACCCGGATTGGAAATTTATTATTGCTCCGCACGAAGTTGCAGAAGCCGGAATTCAGGGCTTGTGTAAATTGTTGCCCACCAACTCTTGGCTCAGGCTTTCTGAGTTAAAAGTCGAAAGTCAAAAGTTAAAAGTTAGAAACGGGGAGCGGGAAGCGGAAAGCGTGGAAATTCAAAATCTGAAATCTGAAATCGTCCATCTAAAATCAGAAAACTCAATACTCAATACTCAATACTCAATACTACTAATAGACAACATCGGCTTACTCTCTTCTTTATACGCTTTAGCGGATGTAGCTTATATCGGGGGCGGATTTGGCAGTGGCATTCACAACACGCTGGAAGCTGCGGCGTTCGGTATTCCGGTTATATTCGGACCAAAATATGAGAAATTTCAGGAGGCTAAAGATTTAATAGAGAAAGATGCAGCATTTAGTATTCATTCTCAAGCCTCATTAAACCAAATAATGTCCCAGCTTGAGCAAGAAGAATACCGGAAAACTGCCGGAGAGAATGCCCGAAAATATGTGCAGGAAAATACTGGTGCTACGGAGCAAATCCTAAGTACCATTTTATTTAAGGTTTAATACCCGTTTACTTTTTTGTCATTTCGAACAAAGAGAGAAATCTCTCGTTCTGAATAAAAAGGATACGAGATTTCTCATCCGCTTAACAGCGGGATTCGAAATGACGGTACAATAACATAGCCCACGGTTTAAACCGTGGGCTATGTTATTAATAAAAAGATGAACGGTTTTAACCGTTTATTATAAGCAGATAGAAAATAACCTAAAACCTACAATCCAGGAGTTTTAACCAATCGTTCCAGCGTATCAATCCACATCGGGTGGTCGTTGAGGCTTTCTACCAATTGAATTTTTTCGCCGCCGGCTTCCACAAATTCTTCCTGGTATTCTTCGGCTATTTCGAAAATGGTTTCAAGGCAATCGGCTACAAAGGCTGGGCAGAAAACCAATAGTTTTTTTGCTCCTTTTTCGGCCAGGTGCTCAATTACATCGCTGGTATAAGGCTGCGCCCATGGGTCGCGGCCCAGGCGTGACTGAAAAGTGATAGTGTATTTTTCTTTCGGGATGCCCAGTTCTGCGGCAATTAATTGGGCCGTGCGGTAGCATTGTGCAGAGTAGCAAAACTTATTGTTTTCGGTAATGGTTTCGCAGCATTTGTCCACTTTAAGGCAATGGGCTTTGCTATCGTCGCCTTTGCGCAGCTGTCGCTGGGGCAAGCCGTGGAAACTGAACAAAATATGGTCGAAGGTTTCTGGCTGATGTTTTTTTCCGTTTTCGGCGAAGTTTTTAATCACGCCTTCATCATCGTAATAAGAATTGATAAAGCTAATATCAGGGATGGCCTGCCAGGTACGAACAATTTCCATCACTTTATCGTGAATGGAGCCGGTAGTGGCCGAAGCGTATTGCGGAAACAATGGGATAACTTTAATACTGTCTACCTTGGCAGCTTTCAATTTATCTAAAGCCGACTGGATAGAGGGACTTTGATAGCGCATGGCCAATTCCAAATGATATTCATCGCCGAGGCGTTCTTTGAGCATTTCGGCAGAGCGAACGCTGTAATGCATTAATGGAGAACCGTTTTCGCTCCAGATAGCCCGGTAGGTTTTGGCTGATTTTGGTCCCCGAAAGGGAACAATAATGCCTTTAACCAAAATAGCTCTTAAAACCACAGGCACATCAATTACCCGGCCATCCATCAAAAATTCGCCTAAATATTTACGCACATCTGACGTTGAAGGACTGTCTGGCGTACCCAGATTCACTAATAAAACTCCTTTTTTTCCCATGTTATAATTCGAAGATAATACCAATTGTTGGCAAAACGGTTCCACTCGGATTTTTAATAAGCTTGGTTAAGTAGCTATTGGCATCGGCCGGATCGTCTTGCGGCATACCGTTTGGCGTACGGTCTAAAACCAAAGTTTTTTGTTGCTGATAAATATTGTTGCTGATATTCTGAATGTCTAAAAATACGTTTAAGCTGAATTTTCTAAAAGGATACTTTTTATCTATTCTTAAATCCAACTGGTAAAAATCTCCCAGCTGCTGGCTGTTTAACCTGCTATAATCCGGAATTCCTTGCGGGAAGATATCGTAATTGCTTTTTAAAGATGAAGTAGCCAAATCATATGGGGTATACGGACTGCCCCCGCTCATGCGGAAACGAGCACCAACTTCCCAGTTACGGTTAAATATTTTACCGCCCGTAACACTTACAATATAGCGGCTGTTCCAAGAAGATTGCACATAGCTTTGGTTTTTATCCTGGAATTCGCTGCGGAAAAGCGTGAAGGAAGCGATACCGTAAAAACCTTTTTCTAAACGTTTTTGAGCCAAAAACTCCAAGCCGTAACTGCGCCCCTGAGTGGTTCCGCTAA
>CAZFAE010000098.1:0-2481 GCA_964516035.1 uncultured Sphingobacterium sp. | reverse complement strand
AGTAAAGGAGGACAATGCTTTATGGTTAGGTATCCCAAAAATTCCACAAATTTTACTGGATAATACCGACCGTAACCGTACTTCTCCTTTTGCGTTTACCGGAAATAAATTCGAATTCCGTGCAGTAGGTTCTTCGGCCAATTCTTCTGCTCCGATGACGGTTTTGAATACCATCATGGCCGATCAGCTGATTAAATTCAAAGCCGAAGTAGATAAACTGATTAAAAAAGGGGAGAAAAAAGACATCGCCATTTTAACGGTAATTAAAAAGTACATTAAAGAATCTAAGGCCATTCGTTTTGAGGGTAATGGTTATAGCGAAGAATGGGAAAAAGAGGCTGCTAAGCGTGGTTTATCGAACATTAAAACTTCGGCGAAAGCCTTAGATGCTTATTTGAGCGAGAGTACTTTAGATTTGTTTAAACGTTTAAACGTGTTTAGCCCGAGAGAATCGCATGCCCGCCATGAGATTTTACTGGAAAGTTTCTATAAAAAACTACAAATTGAGGCTCGTGTAATTGGCGAAATGGTCAACAATACCATCATTCCAACCGCTATTGATTACCAAAGCAAACTGGTACAAAACGTACAGGGCTTAAAAGCCATTGGTTTAGCTGAAGCAGATTATAAAGCACAATTGGAGTTAATTAAGAAGATTTCTTTACACATCAACTTTATTAAATCTAATGTGGATGCCATGGTTACCGAACGCAAAAAAGCAAACGCCATTGATGATATCCGCGACCGTTCTATTGCGTATGATGAAAAGGTGAAAGCTTTCTTTGAGCCTATCCGCTACCATGTAGATAAACTGGAGCAGGTGATTGATGATGCAACTTGGCCATTACCTAAATTTAGAGAAATGTTGTTTATAAAATAATTTTTCTCATTAGCGGCAGGGGCCTCTTTGAGAGACCCTGCCGGTACTGTTTAAAGCAAAAATCCCCCGAAATTTTCGGGGGATTTTTTTTAGTTGGAATAAAGGAAAAATTTGGCATCTACACGTGGAACTATTTTGGTACCCGATATTGGATCATAAGTAAATTGAAAATCTGCTGCTGCAACATCATCCGTTTGTACATCGGCATCTAGATCACAATATTTAGATGTAGTAATAGTTATATTCTTTACATCAGATTTAACAGTCCCGTTCGCATTATAATTAATCCGATCAAAAACAATCGGACCGCTATCTCCTCCTGTGCTTACTACTTTGAATTTTCCGTATAAACCGGCATCTGTTAGATAAATGATTATGGCACCAGGTTCTAAATCTGTTCCTGGTGATTCAACTTCAATAGCTGCGGTAGACATTTGAGCTGCTTTACCATCAATTACCGCTCGTGTAACCTGATCAAAAGGAGAAAGTATCGGATCATCATCTTTACAAGCAGTGAACAAGCAGGCAAGTAATAAAATATAAACTAAGTTCTTTTTCATGATATCTGATTTTAATTAATTACAATAACAGTTGTTCGCAGAAATTGTTAGTTGGAATAGATATAAAATTTGCATCCATTTTGGGGAGTAATCCAGCGTTCAAATTCTAAATCTCCTTCAATAAATACAAAATCCCAAGTGGTATTATCATTTTCAGGAGCAAGAATGCCAGCATCTAAATTAAAAATCAGAGGAGACTGAATGACGTTGTCGTTATCGGTTTTAAGTACAGACCCATCTGAATTATAATTTACCAATTGGAAATCTAAAAGATAATCAGGATTCTGGATAGAAGTATTTAATTTCATTTTACCGAATACACCTGCTTTGGTTTTATAAATTAATACAGCACCAGCTTTAAGAACTATATTTTCTTGTGTTCTTGCGATAAAAGCTTCGCTTTTCATAACCGGTTCCAGTTTTTGAATATCTGCATAAGCAATATCTTCAAATGCTTTTACTGTTTCTACGGCTGGTTGTGGATCGTCTTTTTTGCAGGCAAACACAAGTAGGATACCTGCAATCATGATTAGTGTCTTTTTCATAATTTTTAGTTTTTGTAGTAGTTATCTATCATTAACTACCTATTTGAGATTTTATTGTGCATTTTCCCAAAAAGTAATGTGTTATAAGTCAAACGGAAGAATTAAATTCGCAGTATGTCAGATTTGAAATACCAGCAACGCGGCGTATCTGCCGGAAAAGAAGATGTACATGCGGCTATCAAAAACATAGATAAGGGGCTTTATCCGCAGGCTTTCTGCAAAATTATTCCCGATATATTGGGGGGAGATGAAGCCTGGTGCAATATTATGCATGCCGATGGTGCTGGTACAAAATCTGCACTGGCGTATGTATACTGGAAAGAAACCGGAGATTTATCTGTCTGGAAAGGCATAGCACAGGATGCTATTATTATGAACCTTGACGATTTGATTTGTGTAGGTGCTACCAATCAAATTTTACTTTCTTCTACCATTGGCCGCAATAAAAACCTGATTCCGGGAGAGGTAATTGCCGAAATAATTAATGGTACCGAAG
>CAZFAE010000097.1:0-2504 GCA_964516035.1 uncultured Sphingobacterium sp. | reverse complement strand
TCATCAAAACCCTGGGTAAAACCAAAACTGTACTCGTTTCTACCCATATTATGCAGGAAGTAGAAGCCATTTGCGATGATATTATAATTATCTCTAAAGGTAAAATGGTAGCCAATCAATCCAAATCCGATTTACTGAACAGTCAGCCCGGTAAAACCCTCGAGCAAATTTTCTCTGGCTTAACCGTTTAAAGCTCCGCTTGATTCCAAAAAATTAAACAATTCAGTCATAGGGCTGTTTTAGGTAAATAGTTAATGGTTTGCTGATAAAATCAGTAAATCAAATCTGTTCACCAAAAAACATTCCTTATGAAAAAGCTCATTTTAACCATTTGTTTAGCTGCGGCCACTATCTGGCAAATCCATGCACAGGTAATTACCACTACTCCCCAAACTTCTGCCAATGTGGGCGATGCGCCCATCAGGGCCGGTAACTGGATGGCTGGTGGAAGCATTGGTTCCACAGGATTTAATTTTTCTACCGAAACATTCCAACTCAGGGTAGATCCTAAATTAGGCTACTTTATACGAGATAATATCGCCATTGGCGGCCAGGGAACCATTGATCTTAGTTTTTATAAAGGTGGTTCAACCATAGGTTATGGTATTGCCCCATTCATTCGCTATTATTTCCCAGAAACAGCCACCCGCACCGGCCGCTGGTTTGGCGAGGGTAGTGTAGGCATTAACGGCAGTCATAAAAAAGACAGTGAAGAAGATTTACCCATGTCTTTAAAACTCGGTATCCGAGGCGGTTATTCGCATTTTGTAGCCCGAAATGTGGCCATAGAAGGCACCCTGGGATATGAATTTACCCGGGCAGATATTTCTTCTGCCAGCGGAAGTTCCGGCTTAGGCCTAGCCTTTGGCTTTCAGATATATTTGCCCGGCAGAGCCAGGTAAATATTTAAATAAATATTGCATTTAAAGCCCGGATAAATAAATTCGGGCTTTTTCATAATTTTTTGTGGGCTTTATACAATAAAATTTAAGTAGTGGCGTTTTGACCAATAGTTGATTAAACAATTAATTATTAACCTAAAAACAAAACATGATGAAAAAGTTATTACTATTTGCTTTCGTCTTAACTGCGACAGCTTTTACTGCTTCGGCACAAACAGAAAAAGGAAAATGGCTGGTAGGCGCTTCCATTGGCGTTTGGTCTCAATCTGATGATATTCCCGGACAAACCTATAAAGAGAAAGAATCAAGCATGAGCTTTCAGCCAAGTGTTAGTTATTTTATTAATGATGATATGGCCATAGGTTTGTTGTTGGGAATAGGTGGATATAAATATTCTGAGGATGTTGCCCTTGATAAGTCTTCATCTATGTATGTAGCTCCTTCTTTCCGGTATTATTTACCCATTAGCGAGCGTTTTAAATTTTTTGGACAGTTATTAATACCAATAGGGACAAACAAAACGACACTATTTAATGGTAATTCTGCTGATTTTAAAACACAAGTTGTAGGCGTTAATATCATGCCTGCATTTGCTTTCTTCCCGAGTAAAAAAGTTAGTATTGAAATGGGTTTGGGCTCTCTTTATTTTTATACATCCAAAACAGGTGATGTAAAAACAAATACATTTGGTTTAAATATGTTAGGTAGCGAAATTGATAGAGGTGAAGTTGATTTAGGTTCACCTACTATTGGGTTTAAGCTCCATTTAGGTAAATAGCATCAGGTCATTAAGTTCTTTTTGTCTCAAAGCTTCTCGATAATTATCGGGAAGCTTTTTTAGTTATCAGGTAATTTTTTAAACCCTTTTACGTTTTAACTAATTTAACGCTAAAATAAATGATTATGAAAAAGTTATTACTATTTGCTTTTGTCTTTGCTGCGACAACTTTTACTGCTTTGGCACAAACAGAAAAAGGAAAATGGGTAGTGGGTACCTCCATGGAGTTGTCAACGTATAAATCAACGGACCCCAATGAAGTTTACCCAAACAAAGAAAAATACATTCAATTTAATCCCGAAATGGGTTATTTTATAAAAGATAACCTCGCACTTGGATTATTGATTGAATTTCAAAATGCTAAATATCAGGATACAAACAATGATGTATCTGAGTATAGTGGGTTCTTAATCGGTCCCTCCGCTAAGTATTATTTCCCCTTAGCACAACGTTTTAAGTTTTATAGTGCACTGGCAGTGCCATTTGGAACAATCATTCGAAAAAATACAGGATATAGTGATGAAAAAACTCAAACTATGAGAGTAGAACTAACTCCTGGGTTCACTTTTTTTCCAACTAATAAAATTGGAATTGAGTTTGGCCTTGGCAGGCTTAGGTTCGAATCAAGTAAAACAGGTGAAGAAAAAACCAACGGATTTACTTTCGGGGTTTTGGGTAACCATATGAGTTTTGGAGTAAAACTTCATTTAGGTAAATAGCAACTGATTATTAAGTTCCGTTTCACTCAAAGCTTCCTGATAATTACCGGGGCTTTTTATTTGCAATATTTCTTTAATTTCGGGACAAAATAAAATCCAGTGTTT
>CAZFAE010000096.1:1196-2522 GCA_964516035.1 uncultured Sphingobacterium sp. | reverse complement strand
AGCGAAAATGGACTATCAGTATCGGGAAATAGAGCAGCGTTGGCAGCAATTTTGGGCCAAAAACCAAACCTATAAAGTAAACAATCAAAGTGCTAAACCTAAGTTTTATGTGCTTGATATGTTTCCCTATCCATCAGGAGCGGGTTTACACGTGGGCCATCCGCTGGGTTATATTGCTTCCGATATTTATTCGAGATATAAAAGATTAAAGGGTTTTAACGTTTTGCATCCCATGGGTTACGATTCTTTCGGTTTGCCCGCAGAACAATATGCCATTCAAACCGGACAGCATCCGGCTATTACCACCGAAGCCAATATCAATCGCTACCGCGAACAATTGGATAACCTGGGTTTTTCTTACGATTGGAGTCGCGAAGTGCGCACCAGCGAACCGGAATATTACCGCTGGACCCAGTGGATTTTTATGAAATTATTTGATGCCTGGTACAACGAAAATACCGATCGGGCTGAAACTATACAATCATTGGAAGAACGTTTTGCCCAGTCTGGCAGCACAGGCATTAAAGCTACTGCCGATGAAGACGTGTTGAGCTTTACAGCGGCAGAATGGAACACTTTTTCTGAAGAAACACAGCAAAAAGAATTACTAAAATATCGCCTGGCTTACCTCAAAGAAAGTACCGTAAACTGGTGCCCGGCTTTGGGTACCGTTTTGGCAAACGATGAGGTAAAAGACGGATTTTCTGAGCGTGGCGGCCATCCTGTGGTACAGAAAAAAATGATGCAGTGGAGTATGCGCATTACTGCCTATGCCGACCGGCTTTTGCA
Organism: uncultured Sphingobacterium sp.; assembly: GCA_964516035.1. Lineage (GTDB taxonomy): Bacteria > Bacteroidota > Bacteroidia > Sphingobacteriales > Sphingobacteriaceae > JAIPAN01. Next base: position 1,733 of record CAZFAE010000096.1, on the reverse strand, counting down.
GGGTTTAGACCATATAGACTGGCCTGAGCCGCTTAAAGAAATGCAGCGCAACTGGATTGGGAAAAGTGTGGGAGCCTTGGTAAAGTTTGAAGTTGAAGGCGGAGAGTGGAAAGCGGAGAGCGGCATGCGTCTAGAAAACTTAGAACCCGCAACCCAAAACCCACAAACTGCAATTGAAGTTTTCACCACCCGGGTAGATACCATTTTTGGTGCTTCGTTTTTAGTTTTAGCGCCAGAGCATGAATTGGTAGCCCAATTAACTACACCAGAACAGCAAAAAGAAATTAGCGATTATATTCTCCAAACGCAGAAAAAATCGGAATTGGATAGAATGGCCGATACCAAAACCGTTTCGGGTGCTTTCACCGGCGCTTATGCCAAACATCCTTTTACCGGCGAAGCGATTCCTGTTTGGATTGCCGATTATGTGTTGGCCGGTTACGGTACCGGTGCAGTAATGGCGGTGCCTTCTGGCGATCAGCGGGACTGGTTGTTTGCCAAGCATTTTAAGCTGCCTATTCCTGCCATTTCTGATGC
>CAZFAE010000096.1:0-1096 GCA_964516035.1 uncultured Sphingobacterium sp. | reverse complement strand
TGCGGCCACGAAGTAGAAAAGATGTCGAAATCTAAATTCAACGTGGTAAACCCCGATGTAATGGTAGAGCGTTACGGCGCCGATACCCTGCGTTTATACGAAATGTTTTTGGGCCCGCTAGAGCAAAGCAAACCCTGGAATACCAATGGCATTGAAGGTGTTTTTAAATTTTTGCGTAAATACTGGAGATTATTTCACGATGAGCAAATGAACTTTAGTGTTTCGGATGCAAATCCGAGCAAGGCAGAGCTCAAATCATTACATAAAATCATTAAAAAGGTAGAGGAAGATGTAGACCGCTTCTCCTTCAATACCTCCGTATCCAGTTTTATGATTTGCGTAAACGAACTCACCGATTTAAAATGCAATAACCGTCAGGTTTTGCAAGATTTAACCATAGTGCTTTCTGCCTATGCTCCCCACATTACCGAAGAAATTTGGTCCTTATTGGGGAACGAGCCCGGCAGTATCAGTTATGCCAGCTATCCTAAATTCAACCCCGAATATTTGGTAGAAGATGAATTCGCTTATCCCATTTCTATCAATGGTAAAATGCGGATGAACCTTAACCTGCCACTCAGTTTAGAAATCCCCGAAATTGAAAAAGCGGTATTGGCTAATGCCGATGTGCAGCGTTACCTCGACGGCCAAACACCAAAAAAGGTAATTGTGGTGAAAGGTCGTATTGTTAACCTCGTACTGTAAGTTTAAACACTAATTATTGTAAACACTTTGTTACGGCAACGCTGTAACAAAGTGTTTCTTTTTACGCCTTATCCTATATAAAAACAAAAATAATGAAACGACTATCACTACTATTCATGGGTATTTTTATTTCCAGTATTGCACTGGCACAGGTACCCGCCGGCGGAACAACAATTACCGGTAAAATAAATGGAATTATTATCGACTCTTTAACCCAAAAGCCGGTAGATTATGCTACCGTAAGTTTGGGCAGATCGGGTTCCACAAAAAATACCAATGGCTCTTTAACCGATGATAAGGGTGCTTTCAAAATAGACAATATTGCGCCGGGTAAATATCGGGTAACGATTAGTTTTTTGGGATACCAAAGTAAAACCATCGATCCGGTTAC
>CAZFAE010000095.1:1202-2587 GCA_964516035.1 uncultured Sphingobacterium sp. | reverse complement strand
GAATTAACGGTGCAGATGGTCCTGCCGGTGCTGATGGCATTCAAGGCCCGGCCGGAATTCAGGGACCGCAGGGAATAACTGGCCTACAAGGCGCATCAGGAACTAATGGAATCAATGGCACAAATTGTTGGGACACCAATGGCAATGGTGTAAATGATCCATCCGAAGATACCAACGCCGACAGTATATTTGATACATCCGATTGCCAGGGAGCAACAGGTGCTCAAGGTATTCAAGGTTTAACAGGTGCGACAGGCGCAACTTCCGCAGCTGTAACTTGGGGTAACGTTAACCTTCCCAATACAAATACTACGGTATATTATATGACACCGGGTTATTATGCTTCTCCTGCCTCTGCAACCGCTGAATGGCCAATGGGAGCCGGTGGTTCGTATTCCACCATTGTTTTTACCCGTAAAACAGCAGGTACCGGTGCAGGAATTCGTACTTTCACTATCTATAAGAATGGTTCGCCAACTACACTTAGCATCGAAATATTAAATACTGCAAGTACTTCGTCGGCAACTATATCTCCTGCCATTTCATTTATAGCGGGAGACGTTATTGAATGTGTAGTTGTTGCAAGTGGTAGCCCCAATAATAGCCCGGCCAATCCACGTATCACTATATTCTAATATTTTTCCGACAAAATATTTATACCATTTAACATCCTTTTATCTCTCGATATGGATTTTAAAATCCATTTTTTAGTCACCAAACAATCTAATTAAGATAATTATGAAAAAATATTATTTATTAGCTATTGCTTTAATAGCAATAATCATTCCGGCTAAAGCCCAATCGGGTTTGGAGGGATTTAATTACCAAACCATTGTTAGAAATACCGCCGGTGCGCCATTGGTTAATACGGGAGTCAATTTTCGTTTTACGCTTACCAATCAGGCCAATTTGGTGCAGTATCAGGAAACTAAACTGATTACCACCACCTCATCCGGATTAGCGAATCATGTGGTAGGTAACGGAACAGTTATTCAGGGAACCTTTGCAACAATTCCTTTTCAAAATGCCGATCAAATTTTAAATGTAGAAGTCGATATCACTGGAGGTAATACATTTCAAACTGTTGGTACTATGACATTGCGGAGTGTACCTTATGCCTTATTTGCAGCAAGCGGTAATCCGGGTCCACAGGGACCAGTAGGACCTCAAGGAGCGGTTGGTGCAGCTGGACCTCAAGGAGCAGTTGGCCCTGCCGGTGCAGTAGGCGCACAAGGAATCCAGGGTGATCCGGGTCCGCAAGGAGCAGCCGGACTTCAGGGTGCGGTTGGTCCTGCTGGACTGGATGGCGCAACCGGCCCAATGGGTCCTCAAGGCCCGACTGGTTTAAATGGAATCGACGGTATTAATGGATTAGACGGGGCAAC
>CAZFAE010000095.1:0-1102 GCA_964516035.1 uncultured Sphingobacterium sp. | reverse complement strand
CTGGTCCAATGGGTCCTCAAGGCCCTGCCGGAAATGATGGATTAGATGGTGCAACCGGTCCAATGGGTCCGCAAGGTCCGGCTGGTTTAAATGGAATCGAGGGTATTGATGGATTAGACGGGGCAACTGGTCCAATGGGTCTTCAAGGCCCTGCAGGGCCTGTTTTGCCATTTTCAGGTACAGATAACGATCCTAGTTCTTCTTTTTCTGTAACAAATAATGCTGGTGGGATTGCATTAAAGGGCATTTCTTCAAATGGGATTGGACTTAGGGCAGAAAGTTCTGCTGGTATTGCACTATATGCTGCTACTGAAACCGGAGTTGGAATGCAGGTTGTTTCCTCAGATCCTTCGAATAGTATTAATGCGTTTGAATCCTTTCACTCCGGTATAGGTAGAGCAATTTATGCAAAAAGTACAGATGGTATTTCAGGGCAGATAGAAATAGCTAACGCAACAAATAACTCTGATGCTTTGGTGGCAAATACTGCGGGTGCTGGTGCTGCGGTGTTTGCCAATAGTACACAGGGTATTGCCGGAGTATTTCAGAATATAAATACATTGAATTCGAATAATACTATAAGTGTTTCTACTAGTGGTAGTGGGTATGTTGCCTCTTTTGAGAGCACGAATACCACTTCGGCTACAAAAGGGCTATTAATTCAAACTACTGCAGATATGGCGGGTAACGCAGTTAATATTGCAAACGGAACAATTGCTATTTCATCACAGAATGATTATGTAGGTGCGGATATCGACGATGGAATTGTAATTGTACAACCACCTAACGGGAATAGTTTAACACTTCCGAGTATTGGCGCTAATGGCGTAATTGATGGAATGACTATTTGGGTGGTTAATCATACCGGACAGGTACTTACTATCACCAATTGCATTGAGAGCACAGTTGCTACTATTGCCGATAATTCTGCAAAACAGTTTCTCATTACTACCAAACTTAGTAGTACAGAATGGATTCCTGTTCAATAGAACTCAATAAATTTCATTTTTACTGTCAGGCAAAATGTTTGGCAATTTATTTAATACATAGTAATTTTTTAAATCAGTTTTGATAGTCCTACGCTTTCTGTTAGCTTTGCGCT
>CAZFAE010000094.1:0-2624 GCA_964516035.1 uncultured Sphingobacterium sp. | reverse complement strand
AACAATTCCTGATCGGCAATAATACCAATGCTTGGATTTTGATTGACAGCTAACAGAGAGATTGTAGAAAACTTGTAATACAAAGTACCAAAGTTATTACCTGCACCACCATCTGTATTGTTAGCCACACAATTAAAATATACTCGCTGGTTTCCTGTGCCAGATGGATTACCATTGGCTCCTTTCAATACTACATAATAAGCGGTATTGGCAGCCAGGGCACTTGTACCCGGAAAATTGAAGATGAATTCTGAAGTACTGGTATTACGGTTGATTGTTAATGTATTAGATGTTTCTAAAAGAGAGTTGAATTTTGTGCCTGGACTAGCTGAACTTGGATCAGCATCGGTGCTGTGCAATTCCAGGTATAAACCATAATCATTATTGGCATCGGTATTGTTTAATTTTAGAGTTACAGCATTTAAAACGCCCGCTGCATTGGTGGTAAGCGTTTGCCAGGCACCACTCCAACCTGTTGTACAGCTTGCATCAGTATTTGAATCTACTTCTACGGCGGTTACCATATCAAATTTATAATACAAGGTACCGAAGTTATTACCTGCACCACCATCTGTACTAGCATTGCTACAATTAAAACTAATTCTCTGATCACCGGTTCCGGCAGGGTTACCGCTGGCTTCTTTTAATACTACATAATAAGCAGTATTGGCTGCCAAGACAGTGGTTCCAGGAAAATTGAAGGTAAAATCTGAAAAGTTTGTATTGGAGTTAATTGTTATGGTATTAGATGTTTCTAAAAGAGAATTGAATTTATCGTTAGGATTGGCTGAACTTGGATCAGCATCGGTGCTGTGTAATTCCAAGTATAAACCGTAATTATTATTGGTATCGGTATTATCTAATTTTAAGGTTACTGAACTTAAAACACCCGCTGCATTGGTAGTAAGCGTTTGCCAAGCATTACTCCAACCTGTTGTACAGCTTGCAGTTGTATTTGAACCTACTTCTACGGCATTGGTTACCGTTCCGCTTGGGTTGGTAATGCTTATTGCGCCGCCTGTAATGCCGCTAGGAACCACAATGGTAATTGTGGTAGCGTTTACCACCGTATAACTTACCGAAACGCCCCCAATAGTAACTAAGGAAGTATTACTAAAGCCGGTACCGCTAATGGTTAAGGTAGAACCGACATTTATTTTAGCCGGGCTAAAGGAAGTGATGGTTGGTAGCTGAAAAAGCTTCAAAGTGCCCACCGCACTAATATTTGGGGGACATGTGCCGGGAGTGATTTTACATCTATAGTTGTTACCAAACATATCATTAGTAACATTGCTTAGAGTAAGTTCAGAACTCGTTGCGCCAGAATATGTGGCATTGTCTGTAATATCTACGAAACCAGTTCCGTCGTCTACTTGCCATTGGTATGTTAAAGATGAGCCGGTAACATCTATGCTAAAAATCGCATTATCTCCAATGTTTACAAAAGCATCTTGTACATTGTTGGTAATTGATGCCCCTCCCGGATTGACAGTAACGGTTAATGTTTTAGTACTATAAGTATTGTCTGATTTTAAAATAACACATGTATAAGTACCTGCGTTCACTGAACTTACATTAGTAATACTTGGGTTTTGATTAGTTGAAGTGAAGCCGTTAGGGCCAGACCAAGAGTAGCTTACACCACCGAAAGATGATAAATTAAGTGTGTTTCCATCACAAAGTGGACTATTACTTGCAACACCTGTTGGAGAAAAAATATCATACGTTGCTATAGTGGTTGCATCCGATCTTAAAGTAAAAGAGGTAGGATAAGAGCCCCATTCTGTACCCACTGTTACATAGGGTACATTTTCCATAATGGGGTGAGTATTATTCTGTACAACTAAACTATAATTTGGATTAATGAATCCGTATTGTCCAACATTGCTAAAAGGCGAAATCGCCTGAATCATATTTTTAAAATTAGCTGCTTGACCTGCTTTCCAGCTTAACCAGCCTACAACCAAAAGCCCACCGCCATTTGAAACATAAGTTTGTAAATTAGTATTAAAGCTTGCGTCATTTAGGTGTGTTGTAAAACCATATCCATCACACCCTAGCATTATGATATCATATGCACTCTGTCCGGCCAAGGTATTTAAACTAGCGGAAGCACTGAATTTATCAACTACCCATCCCTTAGACTCCATAAAAGTGGCAAGCTTTGTTGATGAAGCATTCGCACTAGTTATATCATTATTAAAGATGGCCATCTTACCCGTAGTTTTCTTAGATGTGTGTTTAACCATGTTAAGAAATAACTGCGCTGCATTAGCATCATCATACAGTCCACCTTTGTGGTATTCGTTGTCACCCAGAAACATCATTCCGCTATAGGTAACTCTGCCAAGATCGTGATTTCTAGTTGCCACAGCGATTTTAGCTTCTTGACCAATTAAGGCAAAAGGAATTAATAAAAACAGGGCAATGGATAAAAGGTAGATTTTTTTCATAGTTATTTTATATTATCTAAAAGTGGCTGTAACAATAGTTTATTAAATACGTTCGAAGCGCAAAAATAAAATTTATTACCTATGAATTCTTGATCGGCAAAAAACACTAGTCCAGATTTTTAAAAAACAGGACTGATTTTAGTACTTGCATTCTCTATGGGCTATTGATAT
>CAZFAE010000093.1:0-2668 GCA_964516035.1 uncultured Sphingobacterium sp. | reverse complement strand
CTATTTCACCTTCGTTGGCAGTATATTCCTCTGTTCTACAATTAGCCGGAACAACAAGACCACTAGCTGCAGCTAAACTGGGCACAATGTCTGATACACTATAACTCATCAATTTAACGATTTGATTTGGCGCATTAGCCCCTTGCGGCCCGGCCGGACCTTCGGCACCTTCTGGCCCTTCCGGACCAAGATCTCCCTTTTTACAAGAATTAAGAGCTAAAGCACTTAAAAACAGAAGGAATAAGACGATATTTTTCATGATAAATAGTTTTTAGGTTTTCTTGACAGACTAATGCAAAAATCAAGCATAAAGAATGCAGAAAAATAAAATTACCGACCAAGTGTAGGTTTTATCGGACCAGCGGTAGATTTTGAAGGATGAATAACCGAATTGAATTTTATCATAAAAAAAGTCGCCCCGAAAAATTCCGGGGCGACTGCAATAAATTTATAATTGGAGATTATTGTTGCACTCCCTGATCGCCTTGTTTTAAATCGTCGTTGTTTACACCGCGTTTTTTGCGTGGCTGCGCTTGGTTGAAATTGATTTTACCAAATTGCCAACTAAAGTTAACTCCTACCGAACGGAAAGGAACAGAAAAATTAGAACTCTGCTTAAATGAACTGTTACTAATTGCAGATTTAAAGTTTTTACGCTCGTTAAACGGATCGATGATATTAAGCCCAATAGTTCCTTTTTTCTTCATGATTTCTTTTTTGAAACCCAAATTCCACATATTAAACGCTGGGTTGGTTCCCTGAGCGGTGCGACGTGGCGAATTAATAATAAAAAAAGTTTCGGCTGCAAAGCCACCTTTTAAATTTAAGCTGGCACTCAAAAAGGCATTGTAAATAAAATAGGTTTGACCAGAACCCGAAGTTATAGATGTATTTGCCTGACTTGGCTCAATATCGTACGAATAAGCATTGATATTTCCACGTAAGGTTAGTTTTTGAATTGGGTTAATAGACCCAAATAAATTCATCCCAAAAGAATTATTAGAACCAATATTTTTGAAAGTGGTTAATGAAATATCATTGTTGTTTGGATCCTGGATAATTACCGATTCAATTACATCGCGGGTATTGCGGTAATATAACGAAGCATTAATCACGGTAGTTTTGATAAAAGTTGAATAACCCAGTTCCACATTGTGAGAAACTTCTGGAGATAATGACGGATTACCTTCTGATTGATTTAAAGGATCGGCCGTATTACGGAAGGGATTTAGATAAAATAAACTTGGACGCTGTATACGGCGATTGTAGCTTAATTTAATAGTTTGGTAATTTTTTAGCGAACGGGAAATCACCATGCTTGGGATAAAATTCTGATAATTATTACTGAAATTCTGGCTTGCATTAGACATTCCCGCTATTTCAGTTATTTCTAATCTTCCACCCATTTTAACCTGATATTTTTTGCCTAAACTGAAAGCTAAAGTAGCGTATCCGGCATACACATCCTGACTATAATCATAGGTATTGGATAAGGTTGGATTCAGTTCATAAGTGCCGTTATTTTCCTGCTGAACTAAAGTTGGGCTATTGATATCTCTCAAAATAAATTTAGCGCCGGTTTCAAAAGTTACTTTCTTAAACGGATGAATATAATCGGTTTGAAAAGTAAATTCCTGGTTGCTTGCATCATTGTTCCCTATCTCATTCGGGCGGAAAGCATTGTCATACAAGGTTGTATAATCCTGCACATTGTTATTTTGGGTAAACTGACCGGCAACAGATATTTCTTGGCCCTGTTTTTTAAACTTATGGGTAAAATCAGTGTTCCAATCTAAACCTTTCATTTTCATGGTACGGTCGGTATTGCTATTGGCTTCAATGGTATTTCCACCAGAATAAAGAGTAGAAAACACATCTCCGGCAAAATTATTTTGGAAACGGTTAAAGTTTAAAGTAGAGGTGATGGTATTGTAATTATTTACGTCATAATCCATACCTACCGATCCGCGGTAACCTAAACGATAAGTTTCGCTGGAGCTTCTTTGTACAAAAGCTGGATCGCCATTGGCATCTGTACGATCTACCTCTACTTTGCTAATTTGCGGCCACGAACCATTACCGCCCATATTGGCGGTTAAACCTAAGCGGCCTTTTTTAGCATTTAAATTGGCATTACCATTATTTTGGCGAATACCTAAACCGCCGCCAATAGTACCACTAACACCTTGCGCATTCCGTTTTTTGGTAATGATATTGATGATACCCGAGGTTCCTTCGGCATCGTATTTTGCCGATGGGCTGGTAATCACTTCTACGTTTTTAATCTGATCTGCCGGAATCATTTTTAAAGCATCGGCTATATTATTAGCCATAGATCCCGATGGTTTACCATTAATTAATACCTGAATATTCTGGCTACCGCGAAGGGATACGTTGCCATCAATATCTACCGAAAGCAAAGGTACTTTACGCAAAACATCGGCAGCATTACCACCACCAACAGTTACATCACGCTCGGCGTTATATACAATTCGGTCTATTTTATTTTCTACCACGGCCGCCTGTCCCTGAATGACTACTTCGCTTAAAGCGTTCATATTGGGAGATAAAATAATCCGGCCCAGATTTAAATCCGGTTTTTGTAATGTGGTAGTAACCGGATCGATGGTTTTACTTTGGTATCCCAAAAAACTAATCGTTACCCGAT
>CAZFAE010000092.1:0-2699 GCA_964516035.1 uncultured Sphingobacterium sp. | reverse complement strand
GACGAAACTATAGGCAAGGTGAAAGCCATGCTGGAAGGTGTGGTAGAAAACGGAACCGGCAGAGAGGTGATTAAAAATCCATACTACAAAGTAGCCGGCAAAACCGGTACAGCTCAAGTAGCTGACGGCGCTGGAGGTTATAAAGCAAAAAGATCTTACCAGGCCTCATTCTGCGGTTATTTTCCGGCAGATAAACCTAAATATTCATTAATCGTAGTGATTAATAAGCCTAAAGGAGCTTATTATGCTGCCTCGGTAGCTGGTCCGGTTTTTAGAGAAGTAGCTGATAAAGTGTACGCCAGCGATGTACAGATGTTTAATAACATCAAACAGGTAAAATTTGCCGGACTGAATACCCCCAATGCTAAAACCGGCGATGCTAAACCTGCACAGCTGGTAAGCAAAAAATTAGGTGTGCAAGCCGCCACCGCTACCAAATCAGATAGTAATGGTGCAGCTTCTTCTTTTACTTATCGTGAAGGTACCGTGCCCAATGTAACCGGCATGGGATTGAAAGATGCCATGTTTTTATTGGGCAACTCTGGCATGAGAGCCATGCCAAAAGGTAGTGGAAAAGTAATCAGACAGTCGGTAGCAGCAGGCAGCCGGGTGGCAAAAGGATATCCTGTGGTTTTAGAATTGCAATAAACAGATGAAAAAGTTAAAAGACATATTGTATGGTGTTTCCCTTCAGCAGGTTATTGGATCTACTGATTCGGCTATCCATGCCCTGGCTTTCGACTCCCGTTTGGTAAAATCTGGTACCTTATTTATAGCCGTTAAAGGCACCCTGTCAGATGGTCATCAATTTATTGATAAAGCCATTGAATTAGGCGCAGTGGCCGTGGTTTGCCAAGAAATGCCTGCCCAAATCCAAGAAGGTATCCATTATATTAAAGTAGAAGATTCGGCTAAGGCTTTGGGTATTATCGCTTCTAATTTTTACGACCAGCCTTCTACCCAATTAAAACTGGTTGGAATTACCGGCACCAATGGCAAAACTACCTGTGCCACACTTCTATTCCAGCTTTTTAGAGCATTAGGTTATAAAACCGGATTAATTTCAACTGTTCAAAATCAGATTAACGAAGAAATTATCTCATCTACCCATACCACACCTAACCCGATAGCCCTTAACCAGCTTTTGCGGGATATGGTTGATGCCGGTTGCGATTATTGCTTTATGGAAGTGAGTTCGCATGCCGTAGCCCAGCACCGCATTGCCGGTCTGGAATTTACAGGCGGTGTATTTACCAATTTAAGCCACGACCATTTAGATTTTCACAAAACCTTTGATGCTTACATCAAAGCTAAAAAAGCATTTTTTGATGGCTTAGGAAAAAACGCTTTCGCCCTAACCAATCTCGACGATAAAAATGGTTTGGTGATGTTGCAAAATACCGGCGCTCATCGTAAAACTTATAGTTTAAAACAGCTTTCTGATTATAAAGCCAAAATCATGGAGAACCAGTTTAGCGGTTTATTGCTAAACCTTGATGAAGAAGAAGTTTGGTTTAAAATGGTGGGCAGCTTTAACGCCTATAACCTGCTGGCAGTTTATGGAACGGCCATGCTTTTAGATCAGGATAAATTAAAAGTGTTAACCATATTAAGTCGTTTAAATGGTGCAGAAGGTCGTTTCGACTACATGGTTGCTGATAATGGCGTAATTGGCATTGTAGATTATGCCCACACGCCCGATGCGGTTTTAAATGTGTTGAACACGATTCAGGATATCCGTAAAGGAAACGAACAGGTAATTACCATTATTGGCTGTGGCGGCGACAGGGATAAAACCAAACGCCCTATAATGGCTCAGGTAGCCTGCGATTGGAGTACTAAAGTAATTCTAACCTCCGATAATCCGAGAACCGAAAATCCGGAGCAAATTATCAGCGAAATGGAAGCCGGCGTATCTCCAAGCAACAAGAAAAAAACCATTTCCATTACCGACCGTAAAGAAGCCATTAAAACGGCTTGTCATCTTGCTCAGCCAGGCGATATTATTTTGCTGGCCGGCAAAGGACATGAAAAATATCAGGAAATAAATGGTGTAAAACAGCCATTTGATGATAAAGAAATATTATCTGCGAACCTAAACCTAATGAGCTAATGCTGTACTATTTATTCACCTGGTTAGATAAACTATACGATTTTCCCGGAGCAGGATTGTTCCAGTATATTTCCTTCCGTACCGGAATGGCAGTTATATTTTCTTTGCTCATTACCACCGTTTACGGCAGCCGCTTAATCCGTATTTTAAGAGATAAACAAGTTGGCGAAACCGTTAGAAACCTGGGTTTAGAAGGCCAGAACGAAAAGCAGGGCACACCAACCATGGGTGGTTTAATTATACTGATGGGCATTATGGTGCCTACCTTATTGTTTGCCAAACTGGATAATATTTATGTGATTCTGATGCTGATTACTACCATTTGGATGGGCGTAATTGGTTTTGTAGACGATTACATTAAAGTTTTCAAAAAAGATAAGGAAGGACTTGCCGGCCGTTTTAAAATCATGGGTCAGGTAGGTTTGGCACTCATCATCGGCTGGACGATGTATTTTCACCCGGATATTGTGGTAAGAGAACGGGTGGCCAAACCGGCAATTTCTTCTGCAAAAGTAGAAGTACATGAGATAAGCGGTAAAGAATATTATACCCAAGATGTAAAATCGACCATAACCAATCTCCCGTT
>CAZFAE010000091.1:0-2816 GCA_964516035.1 uncultured Sphingobacterium sp. | reverse complement strand
ATATGCAGAATCAGGCAGATTTACAATCCGAATTGTTTAAAACAGCCGATGTAGCCATCGAATTCAGTACTCCAAATGCAGCAATGGATCATATCGATGCCTGTTTTGCCGCCGGAGTTCCGGTAGTGGTGGGCACCACCGGCTGGTATGAAAATATGGCCGAGGTGAAACAAAAATGCGAAAATGGTAACAATACACTGCTTTACGCATCTAATTTCAGTATTGGCGTAAATGTATTTTTTTACGTGAACAAGATTTTGGCCAAACTAATGAACAATTACCCGCAATACGAAGTGCAGGTAGAAGAAATTCATCATACCCAAAAGCTCGATTCGCCAAGCGGTACAGCCATTACCATAGCCGAAGGCATTTTGCAAGGGCTGGATAGAAAAACCAATTGGGTAAACGATTTGGTGGGCGAAGACGAAAGCCTCATTCCTAAAAAGAACGAGCTGTTAATCGAATCTCACCGCATAGACGAAGTGCCTGGAACGCATAATGTTATTTACAGTTCGGAGGTAGACGAAATTGAGTTTAAGCATACCGCACATAACCGTGCAGGATTTGCATTAGGTGCCATTATTGCCGCCGAATGGCTGGAAAATAAAAATGGATTTTATTCCATTACCGATATGTTTGATTTTCAATAATCGATAAAATAAAAGATATGAATCTTAAATTCTGGGCTAAAAATCCCAAAGAAAAGAAAGAAAAAAAGAAGAAAAGCGCCGGCCGCGAATGGCTTGATGCCATCGTTTTTGCAGTCATTGCCGCTACCTTAATTCGCGGTTTATTTATTGAAGCCTATACCATTCCAACCGGCTCGATGGAGAAAAGCCTTTTGGTGGGCGATTTTCTTTTTGTAAGTAAAGTAAATTACGGTGCCCGCATTCCGATGACACCCGTTTCTTTTCCGTTTGCACACCATACCATGCCTATTATTGGCACCAAAGCCTATTGGGACGGCATTCAATGGAAATACCGCCGTTTGCCGGGATTAAGTGAAATTAAGCGGAACGATGCCGTAGTGTTCAATTGGCCGATGGAAGCCGATGAGCCTTATAACCGTCCGGTAGATAAACGCGAAAACTATATTAAACGCTGCGTGGGTATTGCCGGCGATACTTTGAGTGTAGTGAATACCCAGGTTTATGTAAATGGGAAACCTGCAGAAAATCCCAACTTTGGGCAAACTACCTATTATGTTAAAACGGATGGAACCGATATCAATCCGTCTGCATTGTACGATATGCGCATTGAAGCCCAGCGTGCTTCGGCCGATGAATACTACTTTAACATGACTGCCGAAGAGGCGGCCAATATTAAAAAATGGACCAATGTGAAAACCATGGAGCCGGTTATTCGCCCGGTGGGAGAGTACGAGTCGCAGGTGTTTCCACACAACCCGCAATTTAAATGGAATGAAGATAATATTGGTCCGATTATTATCCCGAAAAAAGGCTGGACAGTTAAATTAGATAGTATCACCTTCCCGATTTACGAAAGAGCCATCCGTATTTATGAAAATAATAAAGTAGAAAAAGTCGGTGCAGATATCCTGATTAATGGAAAGAAAGCCGATTCTTATACTTTTAAAATGGATTATTATTGGATGATGGGCGATAATCGTCACAATTCACTTGACTCCCGTTTTTGGGGTTTTGTACCCGAAGACCATATTGTGGGTAAAGCCTTATTTGTTTGGATGAGCTGGGATTCTGCAGGTACCTTCTTCGATAAAATTAGATGGAGCCGCCTTTTTATGGGCATTCATTAATTTTTTCATCTTAAATGGTTGAAACCATTTGAAATCAATATTATATCGCATAGCCCCGGGTTTAAACCCGGGGCTATGTTGTTATTTGTCATGCTGATCCCGATTTATCTGGAGAAGCATCTACACGCTTGGCTTTTATCTCGATGTTCCTTTGCTAATAATGATAGGGTTAAAAACATAGCCCACGATTTTTATTCGTGGGCTATGTTGCACTATTTGTCATGCTGATCCCGATTTATCGGGAGAAGCATCTACACGCTTAGCTTTTATCCCGATTTATCGGGACTTAGCCCTGCTCAGAATGACAAGTTAGGATGTTTTTAAATGGTTAGTTTTTCAATATTGAATTTACTAGCCAGTTCGTTGAGGTCGTTAAACACCGCTTCAACCAGCGGAATACCCGCTGTTTTTCTAATATCTTCCGCTTCCAGCTCCGGTTCGCCTGGAATAATTACTTTTTGAGCAGGGTCTATGGTTTTTGCCGATTTAAAGCGGCTAATCCAATTGTCTAAATGAGATTTAAACTCATCTGCCGGACGGAAACCATCTACCCGCATGGCACCCAGGAAATGACCGATACCTAAACCAACCGGGTCGGCAGGTGGGTCTAAAAATGCAACAAATGGCGGAACCCAAGGCCCATAATTGGCGCCAGAAAGCACAGCCGATAAAATATCTACGGTAGCCCCCAAGCCAAATCCTTTATGACTGCCATGTGCCAAATCGCTGCCCAAAGGTAATAATGAGCCGCCTTCTTTCAATTCATGCGGATTGGTAGACGGATTGCCATCTTTATCAATAATCCAGCCTTCGGGTACGGCTTTGCCGGTACGCTGGGCAATTTCCAGTTTGCCGTTGGCTGCTGCCGAAGTGGCCATATCTACAATTATCGGCGGGTATTTTCCTGCCGGGAAAGCATAACACATGGGGTTGGTGCCTAATAAACGTTCGTTGGCCAGGGCAGGAGCCACCAATGGGCTGGCGTTGGTCATGGCGAAGCCAATCATCTCTTTTTCTACCGCCATTAAAGTGTGGTAGG
>CAZFAE010000090.1:0-3264 GCA_964516035.1 uncultured Sphingobacterium sp. | reverse complement strand
TTTTGTTTTACCCTTCGACAAGTTCAGGGTGAATTTATTGGAGTTTAGTTTACTCCGTATTTTTCTTGATAACGTTTGTACAATTGCTTGTGATGGTTATCCAAGTTGATGCTTCGGCCCTGAATAAAGGCGATTTCAACTTTATTACCCAGCATATCTAATGCATCGCCGCCTGAAATGAACAGGGTGGCATCTTTACCGGTTTCTAAACTTCCAGCAGTTTTATCGATGCCTAAAATTTTAGCGGTATTTAAGGTAATCATGGAGATGGCTTGCTCTTTGCTTAAGCCGTAAGCTACTGCGGTACCGGCTTCGAAAGGCAGGTTACGCTGGCGCCAGTAACCAATTCCGGTTAGCGAATACAATACGCCGCCGTCTTGCAATAGTTTAGGCAATTTGTAAGGCAGGTACACATCATCGTCGTTTTTGTCGGGCAGGGTTTGAGTTTCTACCAGGATAACGGGTACCTGATTTTCTTTTAATAAATCGGTAACCATATACGATTCTGTTCCACCTACTACTACGGCTTTAATACCAAAGCTTTTGGCAAAATTTACCGCCTGAATAATTCCATTTGCCTGATTTACGTTTACAAACAGCTTTTTGCTGCCGTTAAATAGGCCTTTCATGGCTTCGAAACGGGCATTGGTTTCTGCTGGTTTAGCCAGTTCTGCATAGGCTTTGGCCTCTGCAAAATATTTGCTTAACTGAGCAATAGCTTTTTGGGTGTTTTCTTTGGCATCTGCTGGCGATGCTTGTGGACCGAAAAATCCGCCACGGCTTACCGGCCAGTTTAAATGCAGGCCGATGTCTTTTTTATAAGCTGCATCTTCCCAGTTCCAGCCGTCTAATACTACTACTGATGACTGACCTGAAACTAACCCGCCTTCTGGCGTTGGCTGTGCCATTAATATTCCGTTTGAACGAACGGTTGGGATAACTTTAGAATCGGTATTGTATGCGATAATGGAACGGATGTGGGGATTTACTTCGCCAACATCGCCTACGTCATCTGTACCCCTTGCACCACTTTCTACTTCAATTAAGCCGAGGGTGGTAATGGGCGCTATAAAGCCTGGGTAAACTTGTTTGCCATTGGCATCAATAATTGCTGCTTGTGCATTGGCTGGTGCGGTACCTTCGCCAATGGCAGTAATTTTACCATTGCTAAAAGCGATGTATCCTTTTGTAATTACCTGCCCGTTACCCACGTGGATAGTGGCATTGGTAATGATAACCGGTTTGGCCTGTGCCTTTGCTGGCAGGATATTAGCCTGACCGAAGGCAAAGCTGGTTCCTGTTAATAAGGCGGCGAAACTTAAAATATATTTTTTCATGTCTTTGTTTCTTTAAGATTTAACGTTTGTCTTCGGCTGTAATGAACTGTTCTTCTTCCAGGGTTTCGCACTCGTATAAACGCTGGCGTACTGCTACCGCACGCTGGGTGCTGCTGCCACCGTTTTTAGCGGCAATCATTTTCTGAATTAAGCGGCCTTTTTCGGCGTTCATTTCTTTTTGCTTTTGGGCATCGGCAGATAAATCCCAATAGGCGGTACCGTCTACAAAAGTTTTTTCGGCCACCGCGTAAATAGAAAGCGGGTTGGCAGACCATAATACCAAATCGGCATCTTTACCCACTTTAACACTGCCTACACGGTTATCAATGTGGAGCATTTTAGCCGGGTTAAGGGTTACCAGTTTTAAAGCGTCTTCTTCGCTCATGTTGCCATAAGTTATGGCTTTGCCGGCTTCCTGGTTTAATCGACGGGCCATTTCGGCATCATCAGAGTTAAAGCCGGTTAATACACCCACCTGGTGCATGAGTTTGCCATTGTATGGGATGGCATCGTCCACTTCGTTTTTATACGCCCACCAATCTGAGAAGGTAGAGGCAGCAATACCGCGTTTAGCCATACCATCGGCAACTTTATAACCTTCTAAAATATGGGTAAAAGTGTTGATTTTGAAACCCATTGAATCTGCTACGTGCATCAGCATATTAATTTCTGATTGTACGTAAGAGTGGCAGGTGATGAATCTCTTCTCGTCCATGATCTCTACCAGGGCATCTAATTCTAAATCGCGGCGTACGTTATTTCCTTTTACGGCACGGGCTGCTTTATATTCTTTAGCACGGGTAAAGGCATCTACAAAAACCTGCTCTACACCCATACGGCTTTGTGGGAAACGGAAGTTTCCGCCCGGAATTTGGAAGTTACTTTGTTTTACGTTTTCGCCTAAAGCGAATTTGATGAAGCCATCGCTGCCTTCAAATTTCAGTTCTTCTGGTGTTTTACCCCAGCGCAGTTTAATTACCTGTGTTTGGCCTCCAATGGCATTGGCAGAACCGTGCAGGATGTGTGAAGTGGTTACGCCACCGGCCAATTGACGGTAGATATTGATGTCTTCTGAAGTCAGGATATCGCCAATGCGTACTTCTGAAGTTACAGATTGTGCACCTTCATTGATACCGCCAAAACCACCAATGTGCGAATGCTCATCAATAATTCCCGGCGTTAAGTGTTTGCCGGTGGCATCAATTACTTTGGCGGTTCCTGCTGCCAGGTTTTTACCAATGGCTTTAATTTTACCATTTTCAATTAATACATCGGTGTTTTCTACTTTACCTTCTTTTTCGTTGGTCCAAACGGTGGCGTTTTTAAATAAAACAGTTTCTGCTTTAGGTGCTTCGTTATAACCAAAAGCGGTAAACGGATAAGTTACAGCACCAGTAGTAATGGCTGGTTTAGGCACATCTTTTTTGGCTGCTTCGGCAGTTTTGGCTGTTTCCTGGAAGGTAGCGGTCCATTTGGTGGTGGTACCATCTGGCTGAACGGCTTCTCCTTTAAATATAACAGGGCTTAAAGAAGCAATATAACCCGTTAATCGAACATGGCCTTCTGGTTTCTTTTTTAAATCAAAATATAAGCTTAACAAATCGCCATTGCGGGTAAAAGTAGCTTTGGCCTTGGTGCTGTCTGTACCGGCAATGCGTTCTACGTTTACATCGTAAGCGCTGGCTGTTCCAGTTAATTTAAGACTCAATTCGCCTAAACCATCAATGGCTAATTTATAATTACCGCGTAAATCGCTTACATTCATTTTGGCTACTACGTATTGGCGGCCTTCTACCCAGTTTTCATAAATCACGTTTTCTTTTTTGAAAACATTGTCTGAACTGATTAAGAAGTTGGCCAGTTTGCCAACAGTTAAGGTGCCTAATTGCTCGGCCACACCCAGCATTTCTGCCGGAGTTTGGGTTAA
>CAZFAE010000089.1:0-3341 GCA_964516035.1 uncultured Sphingobacterium sp. | reverse complement strand
AAAGTTATTCCCCTCCTCTGGAGGGGTGGTCGAAGACCGGGGTGGTGAAATCACCTACGCCGGAGAGGCAGATCGACATAAGTCGAGACGGGGTGGTAAATCAAGCACAAAACCAATCACAAAAATTCCTATTTTTATTCCTCATCAAAAACAACAACATGAAAAAAGGAATTGCTCTTTCTCTATTCATCCTAAGCAGCGCTTGGGCCTACGCACAACACAGTTCACCCATGTCAGATAAAATAGCCTACCCGAAAACCAAAAAATCAGATACCGTAACCGATTATTTCGGCACCAAAGTAGCCGACCCTTACCGCTGGCTGGAAGACGACCGTTCGGCAGAAACCAAAGCCTGGGTAGAAGCACAAAATAAAGTCACGCAGGCTTATTTCTCAAAAATCCCTTTCCGTAAAGACATTCAGAATAAACTCACCGAACTTTGGAACTACGAAAAATATTCGGCCCCGTTTAAAGAAGGAGCTTATACCTATTTTTATAAAAACAACGGACTTCAAAACCAGTCGGTTTTATACCGCCAAAAAGAAGGCGGCGAAGCTGAAATTTTTTTAGACCCCAATAAATTTTCTAAAGATGCCACCACTTCATTGGCCGGCATAGACTTTACCAAAGACGGCAGTTTGGCGGCTTATCAAATTTCTGAAGGCGGTTCCGACTGGCGAAAAGTAATTGTTTTGCAAACTGCCAACCAAAAAATAGTAGGCGATACCTTAATTGATGTAAAATTCTCAGGCTTGGCCTGGAAAGGCAACGAAGGCTTTTATTACAGCAGTTATGATAAACCGAAAGAAGGCAGTGCCTTATCGGGTTTAACCCAATTCCATAAACTGTTTTATCACAAACTGGGCACTAAGCAAACCGAAGACCAATTGATTTTTGGCGGTGCCGAAACGCCTCGCCGTTATATTGGCGCTTACTTAACAGAGGATAACCGTTACCTGATTATTTCTGCGGCCAATTCTACTACCGGCAACGAATTATACATCCAGGATTTAAGTGTAGCCAATTCACCAATTGTAAATGTGGTGAATAACTTCGATCAGGAACATTCTGTTATTGATAACGAAGGCAGCAAATTGTTTATTTATACCAATTTAAACGCCCCAAATTACCGGGTAGTAACGGTTGATGCCGCCAACCCGCAACCAGAAAACTGGACAAACCTTATTCCGGAAACAGAAAACGTATTGAGTGCCGGCACTGCAGGCGGCAAAATATTTGCCAGTTATTTGAAAGATGCCACTTCATTAGTGATGCAATACAATATGTACGGACAGTTGGAACGCACCATTGAACTGCCCGGAGTAGGTTCGGCATCAGGTTTTGGAGGAAAGAAAACGGATAAAGAAATCTATTACAGCTTTACATCTTATATCTATCCGTCCACTATTTTTAAATATGATATCGCCGAAGGCAAATCCACGGTTTATAAAAAATCGGGGGTAAAGTTTAATCCCGATTTGTTTGAATCTAAGCAGGTGTTTTACACGTCTAAAGACGGCACCAAAGTGCCGATGATTATTACCTATAAAAAAGGCACGGTGCTTAATGGTAAAAACCCGACTTTATTATACGGATACGGTGGTTTCAGCGTAAGCTTAACTCCAGCTTTCAGCACTTCTAACATTATTTTATTAGAACAAGGTGGCGTTTATGCCGTGCCTAATTTACGTGGCGGCGGCGAGTATGGCGAAAAATGGCATGTAGCGGGCACCAAAATGAACAAACAAAATGTGTTCGATGATTTTATTGCTGCAGCAGAATACCTGATTGAAAATAAATACACTTCTAAAGAATTCCTGGCAATTTCGGGCGGTTCTAACGGTGGTTTATTGGTAGGCGCCGCCATGACTCAAAGACCTGATTTATTTAAGGTAGCTTTCCCGGCGGTGGGTGTAATGGACATGCTCCGCTACAATAAATTTACTGCCGGCGCAGGCTGGGCTTATGATTATGGCACCGCCGAAGATTCTAAAGAAATGTTTGAGTACCTGCGCAACTATTCTCCGGTGCATGCTTTAAAAGCGGGCACTAAATATCCGGCTACTTTGGTTACCACTGCCGATCATGATGACCGGGTAGTACCGGCGCACTCCTTTAAGTTTGCCGCTACTTTACAGGAAAATTTATCGGGCACTGCTCCGGGTTTAATTCGCATTGAAACCAATGCGGGCCATGGTGCTGGTAAACCAACTTCTAAAATTATTGAAGAAGCAGCCGATAAATGGGCATTTATGCTCTACAATATGGGCTTGACTTGGAAGAAATAGTCCACTTGTCACCCTGAGCCTGTTGAAGGGTGGAGCTACATGCTTCGACAGGCTCAGCATGACAAGAAGCTATAAAGAAGGCCTCCGAAAATCGGAGGCCTTCTTTGTTATGAACTGAATACCTGAGTTAAATAAACCCGATTGGAGTCTCGATTTTTATCGGGACAGAAAGCGGGACTGAAAAACGTTGAGGACCAGAGGTTTTTCGTTTTCAAGCTATTTGTAATACACCCTTCGACAGGCTCAGGGTGACGGCAATGAATTAATGCGCCTCCAGCCAGTTGATGCCTTCGCCGATTTCGACTTCGATGGGTACCGAAACTTTTAAGGCGTTAACCATGCCTTCGCGGATGAGGGTTTTCATTTGCGCCACTTCGTTTTTGGGCACGTCGAAAACCAATTCATCATGCACCTGCATGGTCATTTTAGCAGCTAGTTTTTGGTCGATGATATCCTGGTGGATTTTAATCATGGCCAGCTTAATCATGTCGGCGGCAGAGCCCTGAATGGGAGCGTTAATGGCATTTCGTTCAGCAAAACCACGAACGGTGGCGTTCTGCGAATTGATATCACGCAGGTAGCGGCGACGGCCCATGAGGGTTTCAACATAGCCTTTTTCGCGGGCAGATACCAGGGTATTTTGCATGTATTGCTTAATGCCAGGGTATTGCTGGAAATAATTGTCGATTATTTCGGCAGCTTCTTTTCTCGGGATGCCCAGGTTTTGGGAAAGTCCGAAGGCAGATTGGCCGTAAATAATACCGAAGTTAACCGCTTTGGCATTGCGCCGTTGGTTGGAAGTTACTTCTGCCAGCGGAATGCCGTACACCTTGGCCGCAGTGGCGGTGTGAATATCGAGCCCCTGTACAAAAGCTTCTTTCATATTGGTTTCATCGCTAATTTCGGCAATGAGGCGGAGTTCAATCTGCGAATAATCGGCAGAAAGGATTATGTGATTTTCATCTCGTGGAATAAAGGCTTTGCGTATTTCGCGGCCTCGTTCTGAACGGATAGGAATGTTTTGCAGGTTCGGATTATTGGAACTTAAACGTC
>CAZFAE010000088.1:0-3540 GCA_964516035.1 uncultured Sphingobacterium sp. | reverse complement strand
TTGGCTTTTATTAATTGATTGATGTGAAGGAAAGGAATATCAAGCTCGAAAATGGTAGCAATGGATGCGACATCCAGACAGTCGTCAAAGGAATATTCTTCTAAACCTTTTACAGCAGTCATGATATCGAGGCGAATACCATTATTTAAATGAAAATAAGTCCACCCTGGAACGAATTGCATAGTGGTAAGTGACGGCATTTCTGCCCATCCGTATGCTTTGAATGCTTTGCGGAGTTTTGAGCGATTGTCATCGGTATCTTCTATCCAAATATCAATATCTTCTGTAGAACGATTAAAACCATGCAGATTGGTAGCTACGCCCCCAATCATGATATATTTTAAATTTTCGTGGTTGCAAATTTTCCAGAAACGAAGTAGTTCTTCGTCAAAAATATCCATAGTTATTTGGAAGAGGATTTATGTTTAATAATGGCTTTACTAAACATGAGGTTTCTTTTCATGAGGTTGGTCATCATCAGGAAGCGTTCTGTTGGGGTACGTTTTAAACCGGCTAAAAGCAAATCATTTTCTGCCTTTTCGTAATCTGCCAATGGCTCTTGTACGGTATTTTTCAGCTCCTTTTGCATATTCTAATTTAAGAAAAAAAATGAATTATTGCAAGATGGATTAGCCTACGTTAAATCGAAAGGTAGAGAGTTGAAGGTTAAACCCAAATTAAATAGGGTACGGATTATATCTCAATACCAACTACTCAATACTCAATACTAACTAAAAAAATAAACCCGATTGAACTGTAAAGCCCGCAATGAGCATAGCGAATGAGGACTTGTAAGGTAAAGCGGGGCTGGCGGAACAAAACTCTTGCTGGTTTGATTTTCAAAATAACCACCCCGTCCTGCGGACACCCCTCCGGTGGAGGGGAATAAAAAAAGCCCCGACATATATCGAGGCTTTTAATTATTGCAAAATTTTAATTTATGCTTCTTGCGTTTCCGGTTTTGGCGGACGTGGCAGTAAAGCTTTGCGGGATAGTTTTAACTTTCCTTGCTTATCTACTTCCAACAATTTAACCGAAATGATATCGCCTACGTTGAAGATACCGTCCATGGTTTCGTGGCGGGTCCAATCAATTTCGGAGATGTGCAATAAACCATCTTTACCCGGCATAATTTCTACAAATGCGCCAAATGGCATGATGGTTTTCACTTTTCCTTCGTAAGTATCGCCTACTTCTGGTTTAGCGGCAATAGCCTTGATACGGCCAACGGCTGCATCGATAGCGGCTTTATTGTCGGCAAAAATCTGTACGATTCCCTGGTTATCTACTTCCTCAATTGAAATGGTAGCTCCGGTTTCACGCTGCATTTCCTGAATGATTTTTCCACCTGGCCCGATTACCGCACCAATGTATTCTTTATCAATTTTCAGGCTCACGATGCGTGGTGCATGTGGTTTGTAATCTTCACGAGGAGTTTCAATAGTTTTCTTCATCTCGTTTAAGATGTGTAAACGGGCTTCTTTAGCTTGCTCTAAAGCGGCTGTTAAAACTTCCCATTTCAAACCATTGATTTTTAAGTCCATTTGACAAGCTACAATACCTTTTTCGGTACCGGTAACTTTAAAGTCCATATCTCCCAAGTGATCTTCATCACCTAAAATATCACTTAAAATGGCGTATTTACCGGTTTTTTCATCGGTAATTAAACCCATGGCAATTCCGGAAACCGGTGCTTTGATTTTAATACCGGCATCCATTAGGGCTAAAGTACCCGCACAAACGGTAGCCATAGATGATGAACCGTTAGACTCCAAAATATCAGAAACGATACGAATGGTATACGGATTTTCTTCTGGCAATACCTGCTTTAATGAACGCATGGCTAAATTTCCGTGTCCAATTTCGCGACGACCTGCTCCCCTGTTCGGGCGAACTTCGCCAGTTGAGAAACCTGGGAAATTATAGTGTAATAAGAATTTATTGTATCCGTTGATGAAAGCTCCGTCAATCATTTGCTCATCAGATTTAGCCCCTAAGGTTACTGAAGTTAAAGATTGAGTTTCGCCACGGGTAAATACTGCAGAACCGTGAGCTGATGGCAAATAACCAATTTCGCTCCAGATTGGGCGTACGGTACGAGAAGTACGACCGTCTAAACGAATTCCTTCGTCTAAAACTAAATTACGAACCGCATCATACTGCACATCGTGGAAATATTTTTTTGCTAAGAATTTAGTAACGTCATCAATTTCGCCTAATGAAGAAACAAATGCTTTTTCGATTTCAGAAAATTTCTCTGAACGTTCGCCTTTGCTTGAACCCGATTTCGCGATAGCGTAAACTTTATCATAAGTTTCGGCAAAAGCACGCTCTCTTAATTCTGGGTTGCTGTTTTCGTGGCAATACACACGCTTGGTGGTTTTACCAACCATTTCGGCCAGTTCACGCTGAGCCTGAACCTGAATTTTGATGGCTTTGTGTGCAAATTCAATCGCTTCTACCATTTCGGCTTCAGAAATTTCTTTACACTCACCTTCTACCATGCCAATATCGTTGTAAGAACCGGCTACGATGAATTCTAAGGTTGCACGCTCTAAATCGCTCATTAATGGGTTGATTACCAATTTACCATCAATTTTTGCAACACGTACTTCAGAAATTGGCCCGTTAAACGGGATGTCTGAAACGGCTAAGGCTGCTGAAGCGGCTAAACCGGCTAAAGCATCTGGCATAATATCTTTATCGGCAGAGATCAGGGAAATCATTACCTGGGTATCTGCGTGATAATCTTCTGGAAACATGGGGCGTAATGCACGGTCTACCAAACGAGAAATTAATACTTCGTAATCTGATAAACGAGCCTCACGACGTAAAAAACCTCCTGGAATACGGCCTGTGGCAGCGTATTTTTCTTGGTAATCTACAGAAAGGGGTAAAAAATCTACGCCTTCTTTGGCAGTTTGCGACGAAACTACGGTAGCCAGTAACATGGTATCGCCCATTCTTACTACTACAGCACCGTCTGCTTGTTTGGCTAGTTTGCCGGTTTCAATTTCGATGATACGGCCGTCGCCGATATCGAAGCTTTTTTTAATTGGATTCATTTTGTTTTTGTTTTGATGCGTTTTTCCTCTTTTGAACACATCGGTATATAGTTTTTATTTGTTTCAATCAAAAAAAGCCATCCCCTAATGAGATGGCTTTTCGGTTTGGGTTAAGCGCTGGATTAAGAATTACTCTTAATGATATCTCTTAACTCTAATGCTTTAATAATAGCACGATATCTGTTAATGTCTTTTTTGAAAAGGTATGCTAAGATAGCTCTACGTTTACCTACCAATTTCTGTAATGATAATTGGGTAGAGAAATCTTTTTTGTTTTTTTTCAAGTGCCCGGTTAAATGAGCAATACGTGCGGTAAATAAGGCTACCTGACCTTCTGCAGAACCGGTATCGGTTGCGCTTTTGCCATGTTTGGCAAAAATTTCTGATTTGTACTCGTTACTTAAATACATTCTTGAATAATATTAAAGTGTTAAAAATTCTTATTAGTTGCCGCAAAGGTAAGTTATTGGTTTGA
>CAZFAE010000087.1:0-3704 GCA_964516035.1 uncultured Sphingobacterium sp. | reverse complement strand
TCCTTTATACGTAAAAGAGGGGTCGGCGGTTACAAAAATTTTAAAATAATTTATTTTACTTCGTTTTTGCTTCAAAAATGCATTATAATGAAAGGAATGAGGTTTTGCTATTTGCCCGTTTTAATCAGATATTCTTTCTTTTGTTTCTCGTAATTAACTAAGAAATCTTTTAATCCAATTTGATATAATTTAACAAGTTGTTCCAATTTATTTAATGCGATATCTGTTTTTCCGCTTTCCCATTCCCCATAAGCATTTCTACTAATTTTTAAATAATTGGCTACAAACTGCTGCGAGTAATTTCTAGAAATACGCAGTTTTCTGAGGTATAAACCTATTTCCATAAAAGCATAACGAGTATAATTTGGTATTAATACGCACATTTTGTTCTTAAAAGTATATTGTTATTCATTTTGACAAGTATAGCTTGGCAAATATTAATTTAAGGTTATTTAAATTTAATATTGTAATGTATAGAAGGAAATTTTTTGATGCGACTAGATAAAGCCTAAGTGGATAATTTAATAACATATAAGTACAGAATTAATACCAATAGTAAGGTTATTTATATCTCTATTTTGACGTTTTTAATTGTGGTATGTATTTGCCTCCTTTTTGTTAAGATTGGAATCTCAATTAAAAGTCCCGGCTTATTACAATCCGCCATAGAAAAATCAGAATTGTTTATTCCGGTTAACGGTCGTTTGAGTAAACTCAATATTAGAGATAATCAAAAAGTTGAAAAAGGAGATAAGTTATTAATAATTGATGCTTCCATGCCCAGGCAACAAGACGCATTAGTTGAAAGTCGGAGATCACAGATCAATCAGTTGCTTCAAGATGTAAATCTGCTGACAAAACTTTCTGAAAACCAAGGTCAATCCCCCGATTTCCAAACCCCTCAATACGCTGCCTCCTGGCAGCAGTATTTGCAAGAACTTCAGAGTAGCCGTAATTTGAAACAGCAGGCATTGCAAACCTTTGATCGCTACGAAAAATTATATAAAAACGGGGTAATTACCGCGGCCGAATATGAGCAGTATCAATTTGATTATAATCAGGCTGTTTCTAATGAAATGATCATTAGCAGAAAATTTCAGTCACAATGGCAGATAGAAGCTAACCAATATCGAAATGAACTACACCAATTATCTAGTCAGCAGGCACAAATAATTGAGCAGAAAAAGCAATATATATTAAGAGCTCCTATAAGCGGTACACTGCAAAATATTATTGGACTTCAGCAGGGAGCTTATATGTTCGCTAATCAAAAAATCGGGGAAATATCTCCTGATTCTACCATTCTGGCTTACTGCTATATTAATCCATCTGATATTGGTTTAATCGTAAAAGGCCAAACGGTTCGATTCCAGGTTGATTCCTATAATTACAATCAATGGGGCATGCTTACCGGAAAGGTGGTTGATATAGCAGACGACATTACTATAATCAATAATAACCAGCCAGTTTTTAAGATAAAGTGCAGTTTAGATAAAGAGTATCTACAATTAAAGAATGGTTACAAAGGATATTTTAAAAAAGGGATGAGTTTAACTGCCCGTTTCAATGTCGCAGAACGGAGTTTATATCAGCTTTTGTATGATAAAGTAGATAATTGGGTAAACCCTAACATTAGCTCAATCAAATAAGTCAGAAAATATGGATGTTAAAGTAAAGCAACGTGATATAACTGATTGCGGAGCTGCTTGTCTGGCATCAGTAGCCGCTTACTACAAACTCAATCTTCCCGTTGCCCGTTTGAGGCAATTAGCCGGAACCGATAAGAAAGGCACCACTGTGTTGGGTATGATTGAAGCCGCCCAGAAATTAGGTTTTGAAGCAAAAGGCGTTAAGGGCACATTCGAAAGTTTGTTTAAAATTCCTAAGCCTGCCATTGCTCATATTATTGTTAAAGACGTTTTACATCATTTTGTGGTAATCTATAAAATTTCAGCTCAGTATATTGAAATAATGGACCCTGCGGATGGGGAAATCCACCGTAAAACCAGCGAAGAATTTAAAAAAGATTGGACCGGTGTATTAATTCTTTTACTCCCGTCGGAAGAATTCAAAGCCGGGAATCAGAAAACTACAACGCTTAACCGATTTTGGGAACTCATTAAGCCGCATAAATCTATATTAGTACAAGCCCTGTTTGGGGCACTTATTTATACTATTCTCGGATTGTCTACTTCCATTTTTGTGCAAAAACTAGTCGATTTTGTATTGGTTGATGGCAATACCAATTTGCTTAATTTAATGAGTTTGGGAATGGTCCTAATCTTGTTTGTGCAATTATTTATTGGTACGGTAAAGACCATTTTTACTATTAAAACCGGACAGATGATTGATGGCCAGCTTATTTTAGGATATTATAAACATTTATTAAAGCTACCCCAGCAATTTTTTGATACCATGCGTGTGGGTGAAATTATTTCCAGAATTAATGATGCAGTCAAAATCAGAACTTTTTTAAACGACGTGAGTCTTAATTTTTTAGTCAACATTTTTATTCTAATTTTTTCTTTTGCCCTAATGTTTACCTATTACTGGAAACTGGCTATAATTATGCTTACTGTTATCCCTTTATACGGGTTGATTTATGTGATTGTAAATAAGCTGAATAAAAAAGCCCAGCGTAAATTGATGGAAAATGCTGCTGAACTGGAGTCTCAAATGGTAGAAAGCCTTAATTCAGTAGGTACCATTAAGCGCTTTGGACTAGAGAATTTCGCGAATGAAAAAACAGAAATAAGGTTTATAAAACTATTGCAAACGGTTTATAACTCGAGCCTGAACGCTGTTTTCTCAGGCACGTCTTCAGAAATGATCTCCAGATTGCTCACTATTATTTTGTTGTGGATAGGCGCAGGCTATGTATTAACTAACCAGATTACCCCGGGAGAGTTATTGTCATTTTATACCTTAATAGGCTATTTTACCGGACCGGTTTCTTCGCTCATTGGCATGAACAGGACGGTGCAAGATGCCTTAATAGCTGCCGATCGTTTATTTGAAATTATGGATTTGGCGCAGGAGACAGAAGAAGCCCAGCAAATAAATTTAAGCCCCGATAAATTGGGTGACATTCGTTTTGAGAAAGTGTCTTTTCGTTATGCTAGCCGTGAAACAGTTTTCAATGATTTAAACCTTACTATTCCTAAAGGAAAATTTACGGCCATAGTTGGCGAAAGCGGTTCTGGAAAATCAACTTTAATGTCCTTATTGCAAAACATCTATCCCATTCAAACCGGGCATATTTATATAGGAAATTGTGATTTAAAATACTTAAGCAATGCTTCTTTACGCTCGCTTATTGCGGTAGTGCCTCAACAAATAGATTTATTTGCCGGCAACGTTATAGATAATATTGCTTTGGGCGCAGAAGAGCCAGATATGGAACGGATTTTGGCTATTTCAAAAAAACTGGATCTGATATCATTTATTGAGGCGCTCCCACAAGGTTTTGGAACTTATTTGGGAGAAAATGGGGCTACGCTCTCTGGAGGGCAGCGACAACGAATGGCAATTGCCCGGGCATTAT
Source organism: uncultured Sphingobacterium sp. (assembly GCA_964516035.1). Lineage (GTDB taxonomy): Bacteria > Bacteroidota > Bacteroidia > Sphingobacteriales > Sphingobacteriaceae > JAIPAN01. Next base: position 160 of record CAZFAE010000087.1, on the reverse strand, counting down.
ACCGGGAGCCTGAAATTCTCATTTTAGACGAGGCCACTTCTTCATTAGACCCGAAATCTGAATACTTTGTCCAGCAAGCCATTGCTGATTTTAAGGCAAAGGGGAAAACGGTCATTTTTATCACTCACCGTTTAAATGCAGTTTTAAATGCAGACCATAT
>CAZFAE010000086.1:0-3865 GCA_964516035.1 uncultured Sphingobacterium sp. | reverse complement strand
CTACCCAGGAAGCGGGTGCGCAAGGTGCTCCGGCCGACGGCGGCCAGCCTGCCGATAGCGATCAGGTAACTGATGTAGATTTTGAAGAAGTGAAAGAAGACGATAAAAAGTAGTATTGAGTACTTAGTATTTAGTACAAAGAGAAAGCCCGATGTGAATTTCACATCGGGCTTTCTCTTGTTTATTATTGTCATACTGAATGAAATGAAGTAATTCCACGTTTTGCTAAGGGATGTGCGTGACAAAAAGAAATGATTGTTTAGTTCGTGAGGACGCAAACCAAGGCTTTTAGATTATGTTAAGCAGTCATCTACAATCTGTTGCAGATGTTTTTCTTTTTCAAAAAGTTGACTCAATAATTGAAATTGATTGTGTGCACGATCTAAGTTTTGCAACGAGTATGCTGTAGGATAATAGATGCTGCCCTCCAAATAGTCGGTCAAGAAACGCAGGGCCTGCATATAAATGATATATTTTCCTGAAAAAAGTATCAGTTTTTTTTCAGTAGTAGTTAAGCTTTCGCCCATGGCAGACAAATAACCCCGCAGCATGGCTTTAAAGTAATCTGTCCTAATCTCGATTTTACTTAAATCAGCTTCATTTTCATCGTAAGCGCATAAATAGGTACGCATCATATCGCCTAAGTCAGAAATAAAATAACCGGGCATTAACGTATCTAAATCAATTACACAAATCTCAGCAAAGGTTTTTTTATCCAGTAACACATTGCTGATTTTAGTATCATGATGAATGATGCGAATGCGCAAATCTGATTTAACCGCAAGATATTCATCTAAAATTGATTGATAATTTAGAGCTATGCCTATAGCCGATTTTGCCGTTTCTTTTAATCTTAACGAACTATGATTCAGCACATGATCAAACTGTTCTTTGCGCCATGCCAGATCATGAAATTGTGGAATACTAATCTGAAAATCGGCCACATGCACCTGCGCCAAATGCTGAGTCAGTCTACCAAAGGCTTTAGCTGCCTCATAAGCCTGGATAGGCTGGGTCAGCACGTCTAATGCCACCGTATCACTAATAAATGGCAGCATTCGCCAAAATTCGCCATCAATTTCGGTTAATAGTTCCCCATTGCGGTTAGGCAGGGGTACCACAAATAAATAATTGGGATAATGAGTTTTTAAAAATCGATCTGCCAAATGGATATTATGGGAGATAGCCCAAGGTTGCTTAAAAACCTGCTGATTAAGCTTTTGCAATACATAATTATCAGCCTTACCCAGCAATAAAAAAGTTTGGTTAATATGCCCAGAGCCCGGTATTTCTATCCGATAGTTGGTAGGGTCTAGTTCATAAATTTTCCATAAAACTGCAGGAAAGCTTATTTCCATAGCATGGATGGGTACACACCCGCATTCACCAATTGATCAATACTTTCCTGCACAATCGGTTTATCCTCTTTATAAGTAACGCCAAACCATTTGCTTTGAGTAGGAATAACTTTAAAACTAGCTTTGCCCTGAGCCACCAATTTCTCGGCCACCAGCGGAATAAAAAACTCAGCTTTAGGATTTTCCTTATTAGCTAAGGCAAAATCAACAAACATTTGCTTCGAATCTGCAAAAACCTGCGGAGTAAAGCCCCAGAAATTCATAGAAGCCTTACTAGAGCTACTTAAAGGAGTTTCAACCCCATTTTCTTCAAACACCGCAATGCCATCTTTAAAATACACCTGCGTACGCTCATGAATCTCTTTCAGCAAGCCGTTTCCATCCACTTCACAAACCCCACGAGAAACCGAACCATGATCTGATAAAGTTTTAGTGATCTCAAAACCCATTAAAGCATAAAAATTATCCTTTACATCAGTAGTTAAAAACCCAGCCATCTTTACAAAAGAATCACGGCCATAAAAATCATCCGCATTGATTACACAAAAAGGCTCATTAATAGCATCGGCAGCAGCCAACACCGCATGAGCAGTACCCCAAGGCTTGCTACGTTCAATAGGCTCCGTAATCCCGAAAGGGACTAAATTAAAAGATTGAAAAACATAATCGGTTTCAATTCTGCCCTGCAGCTTAGGTTCAAAAATAGCTTTGAAATTATCGGCAAACTCCTCTTTAATAATAAATACTACTTTGCCAAAACCAGCCTCAATAGCATCAAAAATAGAATAATCGATGATGGTTTCACCGTTAGGCCCAAAGCCGTCAATCTGTTTCATGCTTCCGTAACGGCTGGCCATTCCGGCAGCTAAAATGACTAAAGTTGGTTTCATTTGGATTATAAGTAGATATGTTATTAAATTGTGTTCTGTGTATTTTTAATCTGATACGAAAATAATCAATGTTTAGCTAAAATGAGGTAAAGCATCAGCCTTTTACCCACACTCAACCCAATTGAACCATGCAAAGAAGAAAATTCATTCAATCTACCTTAACTGCCGGTGCAGCATTTACCTTATTAAATCCAACTATTTTATTTGCTGCCAAACAAGCCAAAGTCCGATTAGGGTTTATTGGTGTAGGCTTACGAGGCAGAGACCATTTAGAATTGTGTTTACAGCGTGACGATGTAGATATTATTGCATTTGCGGATCCCGACACTAAAAATGCCCTGCCGGAGGCACAACAATTATTGGCTAAATATGGTCGTAAAAAAGCAGTTGAATATGCCAAAGGCGATGAAGATTTTTTACAGTTATTAAAACGCGATGATATTGATGCCGTGATTATTTCTACCCCTTGGGAATGGCACATTATACAAGCCGTTGCTGCAGTTAAAGCAGGTAAAATTCCGGCAGTAGAGGTTTGTGGAGCTTTAGATTTGCAAGAATGTTGGGATATTGTAGATGCGGTAGAAGAAACCGAAGTTCCTCTTTTTGTAATGGAAAACGTGTGTTACCGCAGAGATGTGATGGCGGTATTGAATATGGCCCGTCAGGGTTTATTTGGAGAGCTGCTCCATTTGCAGGGAGGCTATCAGCATGATTTACGGGAAGTAAAGTTTAATGATGGCAAACAGCCTTACGGTGGTGGGGTGGAGTTTGGCGATAAAGGTTTTTCTGAAGCCAAATGGCGTACCAATCATTCGGTTAAAAGAAATGGAGAGTTATATCCTACACATGGTTTAGGCCCGGTTGCGGTAATGACGGACGTAAATAGAGGAAACCGTTTAATAGCCCTTTCTTCTGTTGCTACCAAGGCCCGTGGTTTGCATAAATATGTAGTTGATAAAGGCGGAGCCAACCACCCCAATGCGCAGGTTGATTTTAAATTGGGAGATATTGTAACCACTTCCATCCAAACGGCCAATGGTGAAACCATCATTCTATCTCACGATACCAATTCGCCTAGGCCCTATTCTTTAAATTTTAGGGTGCAGGGAACCAAGGGTTTATGGATGGATGATTTTAATTCTATTTATATTGAAGGAAAAAGTCCGCGTGCCCATGTTTGGGAAAAAGATGAAGCCTACATCAAAGCTTATGACCATGCACTTTGGAAAAAATATGAAAATCAGGCCGAGGGTGCGGGCCATGGCGGCATGGATTTCTTTGTAATTAATTCTTTTATAGAATCAATTAAACGTCGGGCACCTTTTGCCATGGATGTATACGATTTGGCAACCTGGTATGCCATTACGCCACTTTCTGAAAATTCTATTGCCCAAGGTGGGTCGTTACAGCAAATACCTGATTTTACCCGGGGTAAATGGCTTAACCGCAAACCTATTTTTGCTCTAGACGAGCTGGGATATTAATCAACAAAAAAGCCCTCTGGAATCCCAGAGGGCTTTTTTGTTGATTAAGAATGATAATAAGTTTATTTTTTATTCTTCACATATTTCTCTAGCCAGGTATCCATCTCCCACAACATGTGCAGGATAGATTCTT
>CAZFAE010000085.1:1502-3894 GCA_964516035.1 uncultured Sphingobacterium sp. | reverse complement strand
ACCTTGAATACCATCGTTACCTTTATCACCGGCGGAACCGGCATTACCTTGCTGACCTTCTGCTCCAGTTAAGCCTTGAATACCCGTTGTTCCTTTTGCGCCCTCTTGGCCAGCCGAGCCTTGAATTCCGGATGCACCTTGCATACCGGCAGGACCCTGTGGTCCAACATTCCCATTCATTGCAAATAATGCATAGGGCACACTACGTAATATCATACTGCCAATGGTTTGAAAAACATTACCTGCTAAAACATCCGCTTCTACGTTGAGTATTTGATTGGCGTCTTGAAAGGGTATATTTTTAAAAACACCTTGAAGTACTAATCCGTTGCCCACTACGTGATTAACCAATCCAGAAGCGTTGGTAATCACTTGTTTGGTTTCCTGATATTGTATTACATTGGCTGTATTGGTAATGGTAAACCTTAAATGGATAGCTTTATTAATAATAGGCTGACCGTTCCCATTTCTTACAATAGTTTGATAGTTAAATCCTTCGAGACCCGTTTGGGCCATTGCCGGAGTAAGTATTATTACACAGGCTATCAGCAATAAGCATATTTTAATTTTCATGATTTATTTATTTAAATAATTAAAAACTGAACTAAAACGCATATCAACAAGATTTGCGTCATTATACTTTTTCAAAAAGAAATTCCTCGCTCTAGCTAAACATCTTTGTATTTGTCCAATAAGAGGACTATTCTACAATTACTTTGGTGCTTAAATGCTTGCCATCCATTGTGAGAGTAAACAGGTACAGGCCTGCGGCTACATGAAAATTAAAATGAAATTCCTGAGAACCTGAAGAAAAGGATTGTTTCATAGTTTGCATAGTCTGGCCTGAATTATTTATTAAGGTAAAGTCAACTATTGCAGGAGCATTTAAAAAAAACTTGACCTTTAGCTGGTTAATTGCAGGATTAGGGTAAACAATTACTACTGAGGACTTATTGGATTCTGGCGCAGAACTATGCTCGGCCTGCTGAAAACCCTGAGTAAAAATCAATTCGCTTGATTGAATGGTTTGCGTAACGTCTTCGCCGATAGTGGATTGGAAATTAATATAGGGCGACCATTCAAAATATCCACCACCAGACGCTATAGTTGGCCTATCTGAAACTTGTGCAAAAACATGAGGCATAGCAAACAGACATGCCGTTAGCAGGATATACTTTTTCATAAAAAAATTTAGCTATGTCGTTGGAAATGAAGCAAATAGATGATTTCTACTTGCTGACTCTGGTAATGTAGTTATAAACAATGGTTATCTCATTTTATTCCTGAAAAATGAGGGATAAAATGACATTGGGCACAGATAAAAACTTTAAGAGATTTTTTATTCTTTAACAGGATTTAATTACCAATAAAACAGACCATTAGCTAGATGATTTACTTACACCCGCTGAGTTGAATTGCAGATTGTAAAGCCGTTTATAATAGTTATTAAGCTTAAGCAATTGCTGATGGGTACCCATTTCCTTAATCTCGCCATGGTCTAAAACCAAAATTTGATGTGCGTGCTGAATGGTAGATAAACGGTGGGCAATTACAATAGAGGTTCTACCCTGCATTAACTTTAAAATGGCTTCTTGAATCAATCCTTCTGTTTCGGTATCTACTGATGAAGTGGCTTCATCCAAAACCAAAATTGCCGGATTAAAAACCAAAGCTCTGATAAAAGAAATCAATTGCGCCTGTCCGGCGGATAAGGTTGCGCCACGCTCCATTACTTCGTAATTGAAAGCACCGGGCAATTTTTCGATAAAGCCTTGAGCTCCTACTTCTTTTGCAGCAGATTTAATTTGTTCGAGGGTAATTTCGGGATAGTGAAGATCGATGTTCCGGGCAATGCTATCCGAAAACAAAAACACATCCTGTAAAACAGTAGCCACTTTTGAACGCAGGTAATTCAATTCATATTCGCGAATATCTACTCCATCAATTTTAATACTGCCTTTATTAATCTCATAAAAACGATTGAGAATATTGATAATAGATGATTTTCCGGCTCCGGTTGCCCCAACCAAAGCCAATGTATGGCCGGCTTTAATTTTGAACGAAATGTCTTTTAAAACCCAATTTTCATCCTGGTAAGCAAACCAAACATTTTGAAATTCAATTTCACCCTTCATTTTTTCGGGCTTGAGCTTCCCTTCGTTCGGAGTTATTTCCTGATTATCTAATACATTGAAAACCCGCTCTGCACCTACCATACCCATTTGCAGGGTATTGAATTTATCGGCCAATTCGCGGATTGGACGAAACAGCATATTGATAAACATCAGAAAAGCAACAACTAATCCAGGGCCGGCTTTTTCCAATTCAAAAAAGTGGAGGAGATTAACAATCTGCTCTTCATTTAGAATCATTTTGGCACCAAACCAAACCA
>CAZFAE010000085.1:0-1402 GCA_964516035.1 uncultured Sphingobacterium sp. | reverse complement strand
GCTTCTTTAAAAATATAAGTAGCCAGAAAAAGTAAGGGCATGGGCAGTAAAACCACCAAGGTGAGTTTCCAGCTGTAAATAGCCATGCAGGCAATAATGGCTACAATTTGCAATACATCGCCAATAATAGAAATCAATCCTTCAGAAAAAATATCGGCAATGGTTTCTAAATCAGAAACGGTTCTGGTAATGAGTTGCCCGATTGGCGTGCGGTCGAAATAACGCAGTTTTAACCGGCTGATGTGATTGAAGGTATTAATCCTTAAATCGCGGATGACTGATTGCCCCAAACCATTGGTTAAAAAGGTATGGTAATATTGAATAATGGTTTGCAATAACAATAAGCCAATCATGAGCAGGCACATGTTTAACAAACCCTGCTGATTGTTGGCTACCACATATTGGTCGATGGTGCGCTCAATAATTAGCGGACGAAGCGGAGCCAACAGCGCCAGAAGAATGGTAAAAAGTACCGCCACTAAAAACTGAGTACGGTAAGGCTTTACGTATTGAAAAACACGAGATAGCAAATGAGCATCGAGGGCTTTACCGCTAACTTGCGCCATTGATATAAGGATATTTGACTTCGGTTAGGTATAATCCACAGGCCGGCACAGAAGCCCCGGCATTAGAGCGATCTTTACTCTCAATTACATTTCGAATGTATTCGGGCTGGAGTTTCTGATTCCCAATTTCAACCAGGGTTCCAACAATGGCCCGTACCATATTTCTTAAAAAACGGTCGGCAGAAATATGAAATACATAACCGTATTCAGTCTCCTGCCATACTGCTTTAGTAATTTTACAGTTATTGGTAAAGGTTTGGGTATTGGATTTACTGAAACAGGAAAAATCGGTGTATTCTTTTAATATTTCCGCTGCCTGGTTCATTAATACGATATCGGGTTGAGCTCTTAAAAACCAGGAAAAATCTTGTCGGAAAGGGTTTTTCTCAAAATGAACATGATATTCGTACGAACGCAGCGTGGCATCAAAACGAGCATGGGCATCCGGGGCAACCGGAATAAATTGTTTTACGGCAATATCAAAAGGCAGAATACCATTTAAACTATGCAGATGTTTTTCTGTCAACTCAATTTCGGTATCCAGATGGGCAAAATGCTGCATGGCGTGTACGCCTGTATCGGTACGGCCGCAGCCGATGGTTTCTACCTGCTGGCGCAGAATGGTTTCTAAAGCCTGATTAAGTACTTCTTGAACAGAAATTGCATTATCCTGGATTTGCCATCCGTGATAAGCCTTGCCGTTGTAAGCCAGTTCTATAAAATACCTTTGCACCATTGGGAAGCAAAGGTAACAGAGATTTTAGGAATGAGCAAAGATGCTTCACCTATTCCCTGCTAAATATTTTATATTTGTATTTCATACCTCTAATTATGCT
>CAZFAE010000084.1:0-3948 GCA_964516035.1 uncultured Sphingobacterium sp. | reverse complement strand
GAATGGCTGGTCAATAAATCGGATTTAGATTTGTTGGCTACCATTTTACCTTTAGAGATAATTATAATATCATCGCAAATGGCATCTACTTCTTGCATAATATGGGTAGAAACGAGTACAGTTTTGGTTTTACCCAGGGTTTTGATGAGTTCGCGGATGCCTATAACCTGATTGGGATCTAGGCCGGAGGTGGGTTCATCTAAAATAAGTACTTCTGGATTGTGAATAATGGCCTGTGCCAAGCCTACCCGCTGGCGGTAACCTTTGGAGAGTGCGCCAATACGTTTGTTTTGTTCGTCGCCTAGGCCGGTTTGGCCTATTAATTCGGCAATGCGCTTGTTTTTATCAGCTATCTGGTATATATCAGCCATAAAGCCTAAAGCTTCTTTAACGTATAAATCGAGGTAAAGTGGATTGTGTTCTGGCAGGTAGCCTAAATGGCGTTTTACATCTATGGTTTGGTTAATAATATCGAATCCGCAGATTTCGGCTGTACCCGAATCGGGCTGCAGAAAACCGCTCAGCATTTTCATGGTGGTAGATTTACCTGCTCCGTTAGGACCCAGAAATCCTAAAACACGACCGGGTTGCGCTTTAAAAGAAATGCTGTCGACCGCTTTTTGCTGTCCGTAAGTTTTGCTGAGTTGATCTACCTGTATCATGGGGGCTAATTTAGGAGTTTATTAATTATTACGAGTTGGTTATTCGGCATTACAGATTATTGAGTTTTGTTTGTGCTAATTGAGGCGGCTCCGAGTATTGTCTTCTTCCTTTTGCTTGACCAAAAGGAAGCAAAAGTCAAGACAGAACGATGCTTCCTCCCACGAAGCCTAGGGATGGCCCGCCGTTCTGTCGGGCCGATGCTTTTTCTTTGTTTTTGTCATCCTGAAGGAAATGAAGGATCTCACGATTAGTTTTGAGGATTTAAGTATTTATTGCATACTCTTTAGATTCTTCGCTTGGCTCTGAATGACAAAAGGCTGAATTTATTTAAACCCGATAGAGCGGTTAGCCCGCAATGAGCCTGGCGAATGAGGACTATAAGCGAAAGCGGGGCTACACTGTTTAGATTACCCGGATTTTGGTTTTCTAAAAACCACCCCGTCCTGCTGACACCCCTCCACGGGAGGGGAATGCTTGCGGGTTGCGATTTTTTTTTAGACCATTCACAAAATTCAACACGGAATAAAATATGCCGTAATTCAAATTTCAGTTTATATTTGCAGCTATATGAGCAAGAGTAACGACGATCTTTTTAAACAGGTGACTTCGCATGCGAAGGAGTATGGTTTTGTGTTTCAATCGAGTGAGATTTACGACGGACTGAGTGCCGTTTATGATTATGGCCAACTGGGTGCAGAGTTGAAAAACAACCTGAAAACGTATTGGTGGAAGAGCATGGTGCAGATGCACGAGAATATTGTGGGCATTGATTCTGCTATTTTTATGCATCCGAAAGTATGGAAGGCTTCTGGCCACGTGGATGGTTTTAGCGACCCGATGATTGATAATAAGGATTCGAAAAAGCGTTACCGTGCCGATCAATTGATTGAGGATAAAATTGCACGATATATTAAAGACGGAAAAACGGATAAAGCGGAGAGTTTGCAGCATGATATGGATGCGGCTTTGGAAACGGAAAATTTACCGGCTTTAAAAGCGCTGATTGAGGCTCATGAGATTGCCTGCCCGGTTTCGGGTACACGTAACTGGACGGATGTGCGCCAGTTTAATTTGATGTTTGCTACCCAAATGGGTGCCATGGCCGAGGGTGCCGACGAGGTTTACCTTCGCCCGGAGACTGCCCAGGGTATTTTTGTGAATTTTTTAAATGTGCAGAAAAGCGGCCGCATGAAAATTCCTTTCGGGATTGCGCAAATTGGCAAGGCTTTTAGAAATGAGGTTATTGCCCGCCAGTTTATTATGCGCATGCGTGAGTTTGAGCAGATGGAGATGCAGTTTTTTGTAAAACCGGGTACCGAAATGGAATGGTTTGGCTATTGGAAAGCTGCCCGTTTGAAATGGCACGAAGCCATGGGCATTCCAGCTGCAAAATACCGTTACCACGACCATACCAAGCTGGCGCATTATGCCAATGCAGCGGTTGATATTGAGTTTGAATTTCCGTTTGGATTTAAAGAGGTGGAGGGTATTCACAGTCGCACCGATTTTGATTTAACGCAGCACCAAGAACATTCTGGCAAGAAATTACAGTATTTTGATACTGAGATGAACCAGAATTATGTGCCTTATGTGGTGGAAACTTCTATTGGCTTAGACCGTTTATTTTTACTGACGCTTTGTACCGCTTTTGAAGAACAGGATTTAAGCACCCCAGAAAGACAAGATAGCCGTACGGTTTTACATATTCACCCTACTTTGGCGCCGGTTAAGGCAGCCATTTTGCCTTTAACTAAAAAGGATGGTTTGCCGGAGAAGGCTCGTGAGTTAATGAACCGTTTAAAGCTGGATTTTGCTTTACAATACGACGAAAAAGATTCTATTGGCAAGCGTTACCGCCGTCAGGATGCCATTGGTACTCCTTTTTGCATTACGGTTGACCACCAGACTTTGGAGGATAATACGGTAACCATCCGCCATCGCGATAGCATGGAGCAAGAACGGGTGGCTGCCGCAGACCTGGACCAAATTATTGGCAAACTGGTTAGCTGGAAGAATTTATTATCTGATTAATTGATAACGGATGAAAGCCGCCCTGTTTTTCCTTTGTGCGCTTATTTGCGAAATTCTGGGAACGCTGGGCGGCTTTGGTTCGTCGGTAATTTTTGTGCCGGTAGCTAATTTTTTCTATTCGGCCAGCCTGGTACTTTCACTTACTTCTATTTTACATGTGTTTAGCAATACGGCAAAGGTTTGGCTGTTTTGGAAAACGATTGACCGCCGTTTGTTTCTTTTATACGGCATTCCCAGCCTGCTGTTTACGGTGCTGGGCGCTTACCTCACTAAACGCTATTCTTTTGAGTTTATCGAGTGGTTTTTAGCGGTGTTCCTGATTATTTTTAGTGGTATTTTCCTAATTTTTCCGCATATCAAGTTTTATGCCAGCAAGTCTAATGCCATAATTAGTGGCGGCTTCGCAGGATTTTTTGCCGGTTTTATGGGTACGGGCGGCGCTATTAGGGGCATGAGTTTGGCAGCCTTTAACCTGGAAAAGAATGCTTTTGTGGGCACTTCGGCGGCTATTGATTTTGGGGTAGATTTTAGCCGGATGTTTATCTATTATTTTAATGGTTTTTTCGACATGAAATTCCTGGCTTACATTCCCCTGTTATTCATCGCTTCGTTTGCAGGTTCTTATATCGGCAAAAAATTACTGCACTACCTTCCGCAAGAAATTTTCAGAAAAATGGTACTGGCACTTATTCTGCTTATCGGCACAGCCATGCTCATTAAACTGAATTTGCCACAAGCCTGATTTTTTTGCCAGATTGAGGTATATTTGCCCTTTAAACGCTATGGCTAAACTTAAACCAATTCAAACCAATATCTACCTGGCCTTGCTGCTCAGGTTTGGTTTTTTATTAGTTCTTTATACCTTTTGCCGTATTCTTTTCTACTTTTTTAACCACAATTTATTTGGTGAAATAGGCATTTCTCGGTTTTTAGTGATGATGGCCGGGGGCTTAAAATTTGATGTGGCGGCCCTGCTCTATCTCAATATTTTATTCATCTTATTACAGATTATTCCGGTGCCTTTTCGCTACCGCGATATTTGGCAGCGTTTTAGCAAATGGCTTTTTATTATTACCAACAGCCTCGGCCTGATGGCCAATTTCATGGATTTTGCCTATTACCGCTTTACACTTAAACGAACTACCGCCACCGTATTTGAGCAGTTTAGCGGAGAGCAGAATAAATTAAAATTAGGGATCGATTTCCTAAAAGATTATTGGTACATCCTAATTTTATACGTGTTGATGGTTTGGG
>CAZFAE010000083.1:2068-4009 GCA_964516035.1 uncultured Sphingobacterium sp. | reverse complement strand
CGAAATGCGCTACCGCTAACATTTCGAATAGCGAAAGAGATTTCTCCTCACTCCATTCGTCGAAATGACGAGGAATGGGTTACCTCCAGACTTTATACTGATTAATTAAACCATTGGTAGAAGTATCATGGCTGGTTATGCTGTCGGCAGATTCCAGTTCGGGTAAAATTTGGTTGGCCAATTGCTTGCCTAATTCTACACCCCATTGATCGAAACTAAATACATTCCAGATAATGCCCTGCACAAATATTTTATGTTCGTACATGGCTAACAAAGAACCTAAAACCCGTGGGGTTATTTTTTTGACTAAAAAGGAATTGCTTGGGCGGTTACCGCTAAATACTTTAAACGGAGCCAATTTTTTAATTTCTGCTTCCGATTTACCGGCCGCCTTTAATTCTGCAATTACTTCTGCTTCGGTTTTGCCGTTCATTAAGGCCTCGGTTTGCGCAAAAAAGTTAGAAAGCAATAATTGGTGATGATTGCCGATGGGGTTATGGCTTTGTGCCGGAGCAATAAAATCGCAAGGGATGAGTTTGGTGCCTTGGTGAATTAATTGATAAAAGGCATGCTGGCCATTGGTGCCCGGTTCGCCCCAAATAATGGGTCCGGTTTGGTAATTAATGGCATCGCCGTTTCGGTCAACCTGTTTGCCATTGCTTTCCATATCGCCTTGTTGGAAATAAGCCGCAAAACGGTGCATATATTGGTCGTAAGGGAGAATAGCCTGGCTTTCGGCACCAAAAAAATTATTATACCAAATGCCCAATAAAGCCAGAATTACCGGCATGTTTTGGTCAAATTCGCTTTCGCGGAAGTGTTGGTCCATGGCATGGGCGCCATCCAATAATTCGCGGAAGTTTTTAAAACCGATGGTGCAGCAAATGCTCAGGCCAATGGCGCTCCAAAGAGAATAGCGTCCGCCAACCCAGTCCCAAAAGGTAAACATATTTTGGGTATCTATGCCAAATTCCCGAACACCTTTTTCGTTGGTAGAAATGGCTACAAAATGTTTGGCTACATCAGCTGTTTTGGCCCCATTTTCTAAAAGCCATTGGCGTGCCGAAAAAGCATTGGCCATGGTTTCTTGGGTTGTAAAAGTTTTAGAAGCCACCATAAATAAAGTGGTTTCGGGGTCTGCCTTTTTTAAGGTTTCGACCAGGTGGGTGCCATCTACGTTTGATACAAAATGTACCGAAATATGATTATGCTGATAAGCTTTTAGTGCTTCGGTAACCATTACGGGTCCTAAATCTGAACCGCCAATACCAATGTTTACGATGTGGCGGATGGCTTTGCCGGTATAGCCTTTCCAGGCTCCGGAGATTACTTGAGCGGAAAAGCTTTCCATTTGTTTTAATACCTGATGAATATCGGGTAAAATATCATGCCCGTCGAGGGTTATGCCAGAAGTATTTGGATTGCGCAAAGCGGTATGCAATACGGCCCGGTTTTCGGTTTCGTTTATGGCTTCGCCCTGGAACATGGCTTCGATGGCGGATTTTAATCCGCATTCTTCGGCCAAGGCAATTAACAGGGACTTGGTTTCGGCGGTGATTCTGTTTTTAGAATAATCGAGCAGGATATCTTCAAAACGAAGGGAAAAATCGTTGAAGCGATTAGCATCTTTTGCAAATAAATCGCGTAAATGCTGTTTTTCTAGTTGTGTATAGTGCTTGCCTAATTGGCTATATGCTTGGGTCTGGTTGAATATAATTCTGGGTAACATCAATCTGGTTTTTTAGCGAAGATACGCAATTGCGTTTGGAGTTCGGAGATGGGGACTTTGGCTTTAGAATTTAATGGCAAATGATTGAAATCATTTCAGTCGGATTACTTGGATTATAGGGGTTTTAAATCTCTATTTTATTATCAAGTTCGACATGCCTTTCAGAACATCTCGAACAGCGGAACACACCCCCAACCCCTCTCAAGAGGGGA
>CAZFAE010000083.1:0-1968 GCA_964516035.1 uncultured Sphingobacterium sp. | reverse complement strand
GAGGGGAGTTTTTTTCTCTGCCCCCGAATTCTAAACCCGATGGTACCGGCAGCCCCGAGGTACGAGGGCTAGAGGGTACAGCGGGGCTGTAGGCCGCCACAGAAACGGGGGCTTTGGTTTACAAATAGTTGAATATCAAAATTTAAGCGGAAGATTCTTTTGTTGGGATTTGCTGAATAGATAAATATGCCTATCTTTGCAATCCCCAATTTTAGGGGAAATAGATAATTTTTTATAATTTAAATTCAAGCAAGTGAATACGTTAAGTTACAAAACTGTCTCTGCCAACAAAGCAACCGTTAACAAACAATGGGTAGTTGTTGACGCTCAAGGCGAGATTTTGGGGCGCTTGTCTTCTAAAATCGCAATGATTATTAGAGGAAAAAACAAGCCATCGTACACCCCACACGTAGACTGCGGAGATAACGTAATTGTTATTAATGCAGACAAGGTAAAACTGACCGGAAACAAATTCAGCGAAAAGCAGTATGTTTCTTACACCGGCTATCCGGGCGGTCAGAAATTCATTTCTCCTAAGGAGTTAATGGCTAAACATCCGGAGCGTGTAGTAGAGAAAGCCGTACGCGGTATGCTACCTAAAAATCGTTTGGGCCGTGCAATTTACAAGAACCTGTATGTTTATGCAGGAACTGATCATCCGCACGTAGCTCAAAATCCTACAACCATTAAACTTTAAACTAAAGGAGAAAAGAAATGTCAACAACAAACACTTCGGGAAGAAGAAAAACTGCTGTTGCCCGCATTTATTTAACTGAGGGTAGCGGTAACATTACCGTAAACGGTAAAGATTACAAAGAGTATTTTCCAACTCTGCCATTGCAATACATTGTGACTCAATCTACAGAAGTTAGCGGTTCTACCGGTAAATTTGATGTAAAGGTGAATGTATCGGGTGGTGGCGTAGCCGGACAAGCATCAGCTGTTCGTTTAGCTATAGCGAAAGCTATTGTTGAACTGGACCCAGAGACTAAGCCTTCATTGAGAGCTAAAGGCATTATGACCCGCGATGACCGTATGGTTGAGCGTAAGAAACCAGGTCGTAAGAAAGCCCGTAAGAAATTTCAATTTAGTAAACGTTAATCTCAGGAGGATCAGACAATGGCAAGAACAACTTATCAAGACTTATTGGATGCAGGTGTACACTTTGGTCACCTTACCCGCAAATGGGATCCAAAAATGGCGCCTTACATCTTCATGGAACGTAATGGCATCCATATTATCGATTTAAATAAAACTTTAACAAAATTAGAAGAAGCTGCTGCCGCGATTAAACAGATCGTTAAATCGGGCCGTAAAGTACTTTTTGTTTCTACTAAAAAACAAGCTAAAGATATTGTAGCTGAACAGGCTAAATCTGTAGGCATGCCTTTCGTAACCGAACGTTGGTTGGGTGGTATGTTAACCAATTTCGCTACTGTACGTAAGTCAATTAAAAAGATGTCTAACATCGATAAAATGACTAAAGACGGTACTTATGATGTATTATCTAAGAAAGAGAAATTGATGATTCAGCGTGAGCGTATCAAATTAGAAGCCTTATTGGGCGGTATTGCTGATTTGAACCGTTTACCTGCTGCTTTGTTTTTAATTGACGTTAAGAAAGAGCATATCGCTGTTGCGGAATCAATCAAATTGAATATCCCAACTTTTGCGATGGTTGATACCAACTCTGACCCATCTAATATCGATTTCCCTATTCCGGCGAACGATGATGCTACTAAATCAATCACTTTAATTACTGATATCATTATCAATGCAATTAAAGAAGGTTTAGATGAGCGCAAGCGTGAGAAGGAAGATGAAGCCGAGAAAGAAGGTGCAGCAGCTAAAGCTAAGTTAGACGAAGGTACTGCAGCAGAACCAGCCAAAGATGGCGAAGCTCCTGCAAAACGTGCCCGCAAAACTACTGCTAAGGCAGAAGCTGAAATCGAGAAAACAGAAGAGTAA
>CAZFAE010000082.1:3117-4178 GCA_964516035.1 uncultured Sphingobacterium sp. | reverse complement strand
CATCGAAATATGGCATTTGACTTAGACATGATTAAGCAGGTTTACAGCAACTACGAGAGTCGCATTGCAGCGGCACGTAAAGTTGTTGGCAAACCATTAACACTTACTGAAAAAATATTATACGCCCACCTTTGGGACGAAAAAATAGAACAGGCCTACCAAAGAGGGCATGATTATGTAGATTTTGCTCCAGACCGTGTAGCCATGCAGGATGCCACTGCACAAATGGCTTTACTGCAGTTTATGCAGGCAGGCAGACCCAGCGTAGCCGTACCTTCAACCGTACATTGCGACCACCTGATTACTGCCCGCGATGGTGCAGACAAAGATTTACCTTTTGCACAAAACGAAAGCAAAGAAGTATTTGATTTCTTATCATCAGTTTCTAATAAATACGGTATCGGTTTCTGGAAACCAGGAGCGGGTATTATTCACCAGGTAGTATTAGAAAATTATGCTTTTCCTGGCGGGATGATGATTGGTACTGATTCTCATACCGTAAATGCAGGCGGATTAGGCATGATTGCGATAGGTGTTGGCGGTGCTGATGCCTGCGACGTAATGGCCGGATTGCCTTGGGAACTACGTTTCCCTAAATTAATTGGAGTAAAATTAACCGGCAAACTCAATGGCTGGACTGCTCCTAAAGATGTGATTTTAAAAGTAGCCGGTATTTTAACCGTAAAAGGCGGTACCGGAGCCATTGTAGAATATTTTGGCGAAGGTGCCATCAGCATGAGCTGTACCGGTAAAGGAACCATTTGTAATATGGGCGCCGAAATTGGAGCTACTACTTCTACTTTTGGTTACGACGAAAGCATGGAACGTTATTTACGTGCCACCGGTCGTGCCGAAGTAGCCGATATGGCAAACGGCATTAAACAACACCTTACTGCCGATCCGGAAGTATATGCCAGCCCGGAGAAATACTTCGATCAGGTCATAGAAATTGATTTAAGCACCTTAGAACCGCATTTAAACGGACCATTTACGCCAGATTTGGCTACGCCGGTTTCAGAAATGAAAGAACGTGCCGAGAAAAACGGATGGCCGCTTAAAGT
>CAZFAE010000082.1:0-3017 GCA_964516035.1 uncultured Sphingobacterium sp. | reverse complement strand
TAACAGATACTTTAACCAATAATAAAGGCGAACAGGTAAAATTAGATCCGCCTACCGGCGATGAATTACCAACCAAAGGTTTTGCCGTAGAAGATGCAGGTTACCTTGCACCGGCTGCCGATGGCTCTGGTGTAAACGTATTGGTATCTCCGGCTTCCAGCCGATTACAATTGCTTGATCCATTTAAAGCGTGGGAAGGTACCGACCTGAAAGGCTTGAAATTATTAATCAAAGCCAAAGGAAAATGTACCACCGATCATATTTCTATGGCCGGTCCATGGTTAAAATTCCGTGGCCACCTGGATAATATTTCTAATAATATGCTGATTGGTGCGGTTAACTTCTTTAACGAAAAAACCGATAACGTTAAAAACCAGCTCACTGGCGAATACGGCCCCGTACCAGCTACACAAAGAGCTTATAAAGCTGCCGGAATTGGTACCATTGTAATTGGCGACGAAAACTATGGCGAAGGTTCATCACGTGAACATGCGGCCATGGAACCACGTCATTTAGGTGTTCGTGCCGTATTGGTAAAATCTTTTGCCCGTATCCACGAAACCAATCTAAAAAAACAAGGTATGCTGGGTTTAACTTTCGTTAATCCGGAAGATTACGACCGCATCCAGGAAGACGATACGATTGATATCATTGGCTTAACCGAGTTTACTCCCGGAAAACCATTAACCGTGATTTTACACCATGCCGATGGCGGGAGCGTTACTTTCCCGGTTAACCACACCTATAACGAACAGCAAATTGAATGGTTTAAAGCCGGCGGTGCACTCAACATCATCCGCATGAACCAAGCTTAATATCCCCATTATGGCCTTCTCCAATTCGGAGGAGGCCTTTTTAATACCCCAAAAATGAAAATCAGCTTTATTGTATTGGGTAAAACCGAAGATGCCTATCTCAAAGAAGGAATTGCCCAATACCTCAAGCGATTAAAACATTATATTTCTTTTCAATACCTCGAAATCCCGGCGCTTAAAAACACCAAAAGCCTGAGCGAAGAACAGCAAAAAACCAAAGAAGCAGAACTGATTCTTAAACAGCTGCAAAACTCCGATCAATTGGTGCTGCTCGACGAAAATGGCGAAGAATTTTCATCTACCCAATTTGCCTCTTTCCTGAATAAAAAAATGCTGGGTAGTGTGCAACATCTGGTATTTGTAGTTGGCGGCCCGTATGGCTTCCACCCTCTGGTGTATCAAAGGGCCAATCATCAGGTTTCGCTTTCGCGGATGACTTTTTCTCACCAAATGGTGCGTTTATTTTTTACCGAACAAATTTACCGGGCTTTTACCATTCTCAAAGGTGAACCTTACCATCATTCTTAATCAGAATTAAAACAATTTATCATCGGCGATCGTTCCAGTATTTAAAGAACGATGATGAAAAATAAAGATGCCTGTATAGAAGCCTGCCTCGAATGTCTCGAAGCTTGTGAAATTTGTGCCAATGCCTGTATAGAAATGGCCAGTCCAAATTTTATTGAATGCGTTAAAAGCTGCCGCGACTGCGCAGATATTTGCGCCCTTTGCGCCCGCTTTACCGCCCGGAAATCTGTTTTTGCCGAAGAGCTTTGTCAGTTGTGTGCCCGTATCTGTGAACATTGTGCCGCAGAATGCGAACGCCATGCCGACAAGCACCCACACTGCAAAGAGTGTGCAGATGCCTGCCGCGAATGTGCTAAATATTGCAGGGCTTAATTATGCGCAAAAGTACCCGGGCCGCAGCCGATCCTAATTAAAAAATAAAATTTTTGTAACCGAAACAATGCTTTTTACGTATAAAGGATTTTAAATCCTTGTGTATGAAAAATTGCTTATTCAAAATCGGCAAACCCAATCATGGCCAAAAGGCCATAATAGCGGCAAAATCTTGCCCGCAGCAGCCTCCTTAATTGATTAGAAAATAATAAGCCACCAAATTGAAAAGAAAAATTGCTTATTAAAATTCTACAAAAATGAAAAAACAATATCTTGCCATGGCCTGCGTTGCCATAGCCACTGCAGTTTTAAGCTGCAGCAAATTCGATGAAAACCTGAATCAGTCTTCAGGCATTCAAAATACCTTACCCACCAATTCTTTAATTACAGAAAATAGCGCCTATCGCGATGGGGAGTTAATTTTAGGGAAGCAGCTGCAAAATCCCTATACACTGGCCAATATGAGCCGGGCCGTAGCCGACTTAAATAAGGAAGGTTTAAGCACTTTAAAACCCGAAAACATCAGGGCTACGCATTATTATGTAAAATTTATGCCGGCAGATTCTGTGCAAATGGAGCGATTGGATGCCGATAAAAACCTGACGCTTTACCCACATCCCCTCGACTATGAAATTATTCAGCGGGGAAACGAATACCAAGACCCAACGACGCCCAGAGGCGCTTATGCGTATCAATACGCTTCGGTAAGGGTAGGCCAGGCTTTGCCAAAAGTGCATCATGTAATTCTATCTCATTTGTATATCCCCGAAGAAGACCCGAATTTAATAGGCGTAGAACATGAAGCATACCTGGACCGCTTGTTAGACCGGGCCTATATTTTAACCGAAAATTACCAAGATACCATCAAAGCGGATAAGGGTAAAAGCCAAAAGCCAGAATACCACCCCGGAGGTAAAATTCAAATTTTTGACACCCGGCTCAATGCCCTTATTGGTTTGCAGGGTGTAGATATGCGTGCCCGCCGCTGGTTTACTACCCACCATGCTACCACCGATTTTTGGGGCAATTACCGAATGGCCGGCGATTTTAGACGGCCTTGCAATTATTCATTGTGGTTTAGTCATATGGATTTTATTGTTAAAAAGCATTTAATTGCCCTAACCTACTGGCTCAACGGGCCCAAACAAACAGCAGACTGGAATGTTGATATAACTAGCGGTTATGACCGTTTCGCCGGACATATTTTCAGGGGAGCCTATCGATACCATTATGGATTTATTGATGGTTTGAAAAGACCGTACCATTTTCAAAGTGGCAGAATATGGTATATCGGTGTTGATG
>CAZFAE010000081.1:0-4203 GCA_964516035.1 uncultured Sphingobacterium sp. | reverse complement strand
AATGGTTTAAAATTCCACACAAAGACCTCAATTTACTGATTGTCTCGAATCGATAAACTTTTTAGGATTTTGATAGTTGATAGTCGTTGATTAATACTTCGGCAGAAATATTTAGCGTTTTTGCTAAATTCCTGATCATATCAATAGTTAATTTGCGTTTTCGGTTTAAAATTTCTGAAACCCTATTTCTTCCTCCTAAAGCTCCTGCCAAATCAATTTGTTTGAGTTTCATTTCTTCCATTCTAATTTTTATAGCTTCAATGGGATCCGGGGCATTAATGAAATGGTACTTCTTTTCATATTCATCAATAATTAAAGCAAGAAGATCAGCTAAATCACTATTCTTGGTTCCGGTTGGTGCATCAAAAACTTCTGTCAGTTGTTTCAATGCTTCCTGGTAATCTTTTTCCGTTCTTATTGGTTTTATATTCATAACTGAACCTTTTTAAATGGTTTGAGCATCAATTTTATCATATTCCTGATGAGTGCCAATGAATCGTATAAAAATCCATTGTTTCTGAAAGTTGAATTTGCCCACCAATCGATACGCATTACCTTTAATATTGAATACTATTCTGCTGTCTTTTAGAATACTGGCATTAGCATAGGTTTGTTTTACATCACCCGGATTTTTCCATTCAGCATTCATGGCAGTATCAAACCATGTTTTTAAATATTGTTCGGTTTCCGGATGTTTCTCCCAAAATGCCCTTAATGTGCTTTTTGCAAATATTCTTTCCATTCAACTGCAATGTAAAGATAAACAATAATTCCCAATTTGGGAACAATTAAATAATTAACTTACAAATATTCCGGAAAAACTCTGTAAAAAACAGATCGATTTTTCGATATCTGGTGCCAGAAACCGGTCTTTTTCTAAGGCAGCTACTTCTTTTCGATAAGCTGCAACCATCGCCTCTAATTCGGGAGAGGTTTTTAAAGGTCTTCTAAATTCGAGGGCTTGTGCCGCATTCATCAATTCAATAGCCAAAATTCGTTCGAGATTTAAAGCCACCTTCAAACATTTAACTGCACCGTTGGCGCCCATGCTTACATGGTCTTCTTGGCCGTTACTAGACACAATAGAATCTACCGAAGATGGAGTGCAAAGCTGTTTGTTTTCGCTAGCGATAGATGCGGCGGTGTATTGCGGAATCATGAATCCAGAATTAACACCGGCCTCTTTAGCCAAAAACGCAGGCAAACCGCGTTGGCCTGAAATGAGCTGAAAAATGCGGCGTTCGGAAATGGAACCCCATTCTGCCAAGGCTATGCTCAAAAAATCGAGGGCCAAAGCCAAAGGCTGCCCGTGGAAATTACCTGCAGAGATGATCTCATCTTCATCAGGAAAAATATTGGGATTGTCGGTAACCGAATTGATCTCGGTTTCAAAAACCGATTTCACATAATTCAGGGTGTCTTTGCTGGCCCCATGAACCTGTGGCATACAGCGAAAAGAGTAAGGATCTTGCACTTGTTTGCCGGGCTTTTTCATCAATTCACTTTCAGAAAGCAGTCCGTATAATTTTTCGGCAGTTTGTATTTGCCCCCGGTGTGGCCTAATCTGATGGCTTTCTGGTTTAAACGGATCGATCCGGCAATCGAAAGCATCGGCCGAAAGGCCACCAATACCATCGGCCCAAGCCGATAAATTTTCTGCTTTTAGCAAAATATACAGTCCATAAGCAGCCATAAACTGCGTACCATTAATGAGTGCCAAACCTTCTTTACTTTGCAATTGTAAAGGAGCCAGCCCCAATGCCGTTAACGCTTCTTGGGATCTTACCCGCTTATTGTTAAACCAAACTTCGCCTGCGCCAATTAATGGCAACGCTAAGTGAGATAGCGGTGCTAAATCTCCCGAGGCACCTAAAGAACCTTGAGTAAAGATTACTGGTAGCACATCTTGATTATAGAAGTCTATTAAACGCTGTACCGTTGCTAAGTTGATTCCTGAATGCCCGTATGACAAAGACTGTATTTTGAGCAAAAGCATGAGTTTTACAATCTCTTTTGGGACTAATTCTCCAGTTCCGCAGGCATGAGAAAGCAAGAGGTTGTGCTGTAAATCTACCAGCTGACTATCAGCTATTTTTACGTGTTGTAAATAACCGAATCCGGTATTGATACCATAAACTGGTTCAGAATTCTTGGCCATTTTTTGGTCCAGAAATTTACGGCAGTTTACAATGCTATCTTGTGCATATGGGCTTAAACTTAAAGCTGTTTTTTGGGCAATAAGAAACCGTACTAATTCTAGCGAAAGGGGCTCGGAACCAATGGCAAATGTTTTCATTTTTAAAGATTGGGTTCTTCAAAAATGAAAAAAATGCCTCATTATTTTATGTTTTATTTTTTGAAAGGCTGATAATGGAAAACAGCATGTACCGCTATTTTTTCAGCTATTTTTTTAAACACCAATTTTGGGATATCAATTTTATGGTCTGCTAAAAGAATATCAAATTTAGTATCCAGTTTTATAGCACCGTCTTCGGCCACTATAATTTTTCCACTTAATGTTCTTTTCTGATCTACTCCGTGGATATTTAAAACCCCGGTTGCGGTAGCGATATAAGTTCCCGGTTTGCTATAGTTCACCCCCTCGGCTATTTTACCCTTAAAAGTACCATAAGGATATTTTTCGCTTTCGAGGTAGTTCTCGTTAAAATGCTCTTGCATGAGTTTATTAGGAAACTCAAATTGATTGATAGGCACCCTTACTACCAATTCTTTGGTTTCGGTATTGAGCATAGAAATTACCCGGGTATTTTTGGCGCTGATATCTTCTAGGGGTGCATTAGAAAAAAAGGTTATTTCCCCTTTTGTGGTAGAATAAACAGCATTTTGTCCGCAAACTCTAATAGAAAGCAGGCTGAATAGGCCAATGAAGATTAAGTTAATATTTTTCATAGGAACTAGATTTTTTGTTAAAACTAAAAGTCCGGGAAATATTAAATCCGAACTGAACGTCACCTTTCCCCCAAGACCCAATGGTTTCAGTAATAAACTGGCGCTCAGTCATTCCATACGAATTGGTAAAATGAAGCTGGAAAACATGGCCGCCGGTATCTATATCAAATCCAAACGATAAATTGTGGGTATATATTGCATCAACTTGGTTGGGCAATACATAAAACCACTCGCTATTAAATGAAGTTCGCTTTGTTAATTTAAACCGGGCACCTATTCCGGTAGCCATTACCAAGTTTTTATCGCCAAATACATCCGGTTGATTACGATAAACCAAAGTTGGGCTGAGCTGTACAGAAAGCTGTTCGCTAAATTTGCGGGCAAGTAATAATTGCCCTGTATAACTGCTCCGGTCTCCAGAAGTGGAATTCGGATTATCGAATGGTTTTTGGGTTCTAATGGCGTAAGAGGCAAATCCGGTTAGCGATACGGGCATGCCGTCATTGCCCGTTGTTTGTTTAAGGATACGGTATTTGCTAAATAAATCCACATTCTTGTTGTAAGAACCCCGTCCAAGGCCCAGCATAAAATTATCACTTAAACCATATTCCAGACTAAAACGTACGGTAGCCGCATCTAAACCAAAAAATTCTTTAATGCCCTGGTTTATCCGGCCAAAACGATGGGAAATAACAAAATCGAGATTGTTTTTACCCACGGTTTCTACCGATTGCCCATTAATTATCCGATTGGCTTTGAAAGTAGTTACCACATTGCGATTTATGGAGCTATCTGTAGCCATTTTCATTAAATCATCCTGTGTAAACCCAGCCAGAGGAATGCACAGTGCTAAAAGAAGGAGGTGCCGTTTCATGATGAGTAATAGGTTAATGGTTGACGTTTAGGCAAATACTTTTAAGGTATCGTTTTCTAAAGTGTAAGTATATTTTTTGAGGTTACCATTTGCCGGGCCAGAAAGCAATACGCCATTTGCATCAAAAATAGAGCCATGACCGGGGTTTGGCGGATCTGTTAAAGAGCACGGAAAATTATTATTCGTTTTATTATAGGTCATAGGGTTACCGGCATGAGTACAAGCCCCGCCAAGCGCCACGTAAGAATTAGCGCCCGTTTTCGCTACAATAACGCCACTTTGAACTATATAACTTTTGTTCGGGTCGTTGAGGTCTATATTTGTAGAAACATTATTAAGGGTTAATACCGGTGCTCCGGGGGCTGGATCTGGTGCAGGTTCTCCACCTTTTCCACAACCTCCAAGGCAGGAAGCCACAA
>CAZFAE010000080.1:0-4357 GCA_964516035.1 uncultured Sphingobacterium sp. | reverse complement strand
CATTCGGTTAAGGTATGTAAAGCCGCTTTACTGGCCGAATAAGCCGCCAGCCCGGCGAATTTTACACTGCCCTGAAAGCCACCCATACTGCCAATATTAACGATATGTGAAGGCGATTGCATCAATGGTAGTAAGCCTTGAATCATCCGCACATGCGAAAGAAAATTACTTTGTATCATTTCCACAAAATCCAGCTGGCTGGTTTGATGGAAAGGTTTTAGGATTAAAGCACCGGCATTGTTGATTAATATATCTATTTGGCCAATGTGTTCTTCTAGAAATGGTTTTAGACCCTTTTCAATATCATCATGCACAATATCAAACTCCACCGGAAATAATTGACAATCGGGGTTAAGGCCTTTGGCAATTTCGAGCAGGCGTTTTAGTTTATCGCCAGAACGGGCCAGCGCCACCACTTTGTTTTCCGATTTTAAAATCAGTTCTAAAACGGCTTCAAAACCCACGCCGCTGCTGGCACCCGTAATTATAATATTCATGCTTTAGTTTAATTGGCTTACCGGATGTTTGATGAGGTAAAAACCATCGTTAATTAATTTGCTGTATTCGGGTTCGGCGGCGGCTTTCATTTCCAGATAAATTCTGATTTCCTGCGCCAATTCTGGTAAAAGATTCTCCTGTTCCAGAATTTCGAGTATTTCCATGGCACAAAGCCAGTCTTCGCGATGATGGGTTCTTAAACTCTCCCAAGCCGATTGCAATTGGGTGGCATCCGCCTGCTTTTCGCGGCAATCTCTGGTTATTTGAAAAAGCTGGTGATAGCCTTTGCTTTTTTCGTCGTATGCCACGTGATGGGTTGGTGTAGAACCCACTAAGGCCACTTCTTCGTACGCATCTTTATCGGCTGCACCGTTAAATACCGAAACAATGGTTTCGCCCACGGCCATATCGTAAGTGCCCCATGTTGGTTCAAAATAAACCTGGCCGTTTTGGTCTGTTACTGTACAATCGCTCAAAGTAATTAAAACTATTTTTTCATCCTGGCGAAGCCAGCTATCTATATTTCCTGCTACTTTAATGCCGCTTTCAAATAACAATTCAGCCCTTTGGTTTTTTACCACACCGATTTCTTGTAATTCTACATCGGTATAATCTTCTAAAGCTTTTAGGCTGTTTTTTAATTTGCCTACCGGCGATGAAAAACCATGCTGATGATAATCTTTGCCATGGCCAGCTAACTGCTTATGATTAATTGCCAAAGCCGAAGGGCCGCTGGTTTTGATAAATATGGTCCGGTTTTCTTTATCCATGCCCACATCGGTAAATACGCCGCTTACCTGTAAGCCGGAGCTGTAAACTGCGGTACAAACATTTTTGCATTCGATGGCTTTTAATACACTTTCGGTGCCGCCCTTGCGGAAAGCCATGGTGTTGGCAAATTGCTCCAACACATCTATTAAATTTTGGAAGGTTGGGGTAACAAATAATTGCGGCTGTTGCTGGGTAATATCAAAAGGATAATTTACCGCATCAATGGTATAAGGCAGTTTTTTAACGTCTGCTTTCATGCAGGTTGAACTTTCGCCAATAGAAGAAAGCAAGCCTGCACCGTAAATTTTAGGATTTTCTAATGCGCCAATTAGGCCATATTCTACTGTCCACCAATGCAGGCGACTTAATAAAGCCATTTCAGAAGGGTCGCCCAGATTTTTCTGGCAAAATTCTACCTGTTTTTCGGCTTTGCGCAATTCAGCAGGGTTGGCATCGGGCATTTCTTTTAAAATGGAGAGATGGCGGATGGCTTCGTATAATTCAAAATCCCGGGAGGAAAAAATAGCTTTTGCACCAATAGAGCCAAAATAGCTCAGGTATTGGTTATAATCTACATCGCCAATAATGGGCGCATGTCCGGCAGATTCGTGAATAATATCTGGTGCCGGGGTGTATTCAATATGATTTATCTGGCGGATATCGGCAGCAATAACCAATACTTTATAGGCCTGATATTCCATAAACGCCACCGGCGGAATAAATCCATCAACGGTAACGGCACCCCAGCCAATTTTGCCCAGGGCATTATTCATTTCCTGTAAATCAGGAATTTTTTCGATGGTTAATCCGGCTTGTTCTAAGCCGGGGATATAAGGATAGTAGGCTACATCTTTAAGGTAAGAGTAATTCTGACGCATCACGTAGCGCCAAACTGCGTGGTCAACGGGGGTGTAATGTTCGTAATGTTGCGCTACAATAAACTGTTTAAGATGCTTAGGTAGACGGGCAACTTGCGGATTATTGAAATCATTGAAATCGCTCATTGCAATTGGTTTTTATATAGGTACTAAATTACGCTAAGCCATTTATTTAAACAAACCTGCAAGGCTTTTTTACCCGGCGGTGTTGATTAGGCCTTTGTTTTTTCTGCTTTTACCCCAAAGCTGAAATTTTTCTGTGAGAAATAACTGAAAATGGTAACCAGAACCGTGGTGCTGAATTTTGCAATGGTGGGGTAGAAATGCAATAGTTCTACCATGGTTTTGATGAGGATATAATTCAGAAGGATATTGATACATACGATACTGCCATATCTCATCAACTGAATTCGGCCCCGGAGGTTAGATTGGGTAAAAACCAGGTATTTATTGAGTAAAAAGCCTAATGGAAAAGTAATGCACAACTCTAAAATAAGAGCGGCAATTGGCCCGCTGATGTAAATAAAGGGTAAACGAATGCCCTGCTGCTGCAGCACGAAATTATAGGCGATGAAATACACAATTACGCCCATGGCTGCCGTACTGCCTCCTGTTGCCAAGTATCTGAAAGTAGCTTTCGGAATAAAGCGGGCAAATGGCGGGTGAAAAAAATCGATGAGGTTTAACAGGAATTTCCGCATGGTTTAACGGGCAGTGAGTTGGTTATTAATCATACGGTTATTGTATTGTTGTATAAAAGCTTTCAAACGTTTTTCCATTTGGGGCTGTATGGCCAATTTACCGGCTAAATTATTTTTGAGCAAACGGTCTTTTTTAAATTCATATACCGCCGTGGTTTTTTTACCATCGTTGAAAAGTAAAAAATCTTTCCAATAAAAACGGTAAGAACCGACATTATTGTTTACCACAAAATTTTCTTTTTCGCTACTTAAGGCATCAAAACCAAAAGAAAAATAGGGCTGGTCGTAATTTAAGTAGTTTAAAACCGTAGGCATTATATCTATCTGTTGGGCAGTTTTATCCAGCTTGCCTTTTAAATTTCCTCCGGGATAATAAAACACGATAGGCACCGAATAATTGCCCATAGCATTCTGATATTCGGGCAAATGCGATAGGGTGGCATGATCGGCAGTAAGTACAAATAGTGTGTTTTTAAACCAGGGCATGGTAGCCGCCGTTTTAAAAAATTGGCGAAGCGCCATATCGGTATAGCCCACACATTCTTGCACTTCTAATGGCCCTTTCGGGAATTTACCAATGTATTGCTCCGGAACTTTAAATGGATGATGAGAGGAAGTAGAAAACAAAGCTGAGAAAAAGGGTTGCTTAAAGCCATTCATGGTTTTAGCCATGTATTGCATAAAAGGTTCATCCCAAATGCCCCACATGCCGTCAAAATCAACATCGTTATTGTATTCCGTTTTTCCATAATAATGGTCTATGCCTGCCAGTTTTGTATAAGCAGAAAAGCCCATCGAGCCATTAGGCGCCCCATGAAAAAAGGCGGTTTGGTATCCTTTTTCTTTCAATAAAGCGGCTAAACTGGCTGTTTTATTGCTTGAATAAGGTGTTAACACAAAAGGCTCGTTGATTGAAGGAATACTGGAAATAATAGAAGGTAAGCCGTCAATAGATTTGCGTCCGTTGGCGATGGTATGGGTAAATGTTAAACTCTGGCCCACCAACGAATCGATAAACGGAGTGTAGCCTTTATATTTTCCGTTTTGTAAATCGGTATTCAGGCTGCCAATATGTTCTTTGCCCAGGCTCTCAATAATGAGCACCACCACATTCAGCTTTTTAAATTCGCCTTTATTTGCCGGCAAATGAATGGGGTTGTAAATCGTGTTTAATTCAGCTTCCGTAAAATAATTAATCGGTTCTAATTTGGTAATTCTAAGTGTGCGTATAATGCTAAATGGCGTATTGAGCACAATACTGGTTTCGGCCGGGTCTTCTACATAATCGCCGGCATTGCTTAAAGTAATGGGCCGGGTGCTGTGGCGCCATCCGCCACGAACGCCAATAACCGTAAGCGCTACAAAAACCATCATTAAAACGCTGTCTCTAAATAAGCCAAGCCAGTTAAAATTTTGTTTTTTTACTTGTATGAGGTTGTAGATTTTAACCAAAACCCAAACCATCAACACGTATAAAATTAGGATGTACCAATAATCTTTTAGGAAATC
>CAZFAE010000079.1:0-4405 GCA_964516035.1 uncultured Sphingobacterium sp. | reverse complement strand
CCATACCAGGTAAATGGTACGGCAAACTTAGGAGGCAATACCCGCATAAACCGTAGTAATACGTTTAATATTTTGAACCTAACAGGTATTGGGGCTACCTATACCTTACAGGGAAGCTATACCCAAACCGTCACTAACGCATTTACCATCAGTGATGGCGATTGTAGTAATTTTGTTAACCTAATTTCCAATACCCCGGGTACCCGTGCAACTATTGCACTCGCTTCAGCCAATGTAAGCGGTAATTACCTTAATATTAAAGACATTGCCCTAAGCGGCGATGGCAGCCTTACCGCTAACAATTCCGTTAATGGTGGCAATAATACCGGTATAAATATCAATAGCCTCCCTGCTAAAACCATTTATTGGGTAGGTGGCTCTGGTAACTGGACTGATGGCAACCATTGGTCACTAACTTCTGGCGGAAGCCCGATAGGTTGTGGGCCCACCTCGGCAGACAATATTTATTTCGATGCCAACTCTTTTAGTGCCGAAGGCCAGGAGGTAATATTAAACACCGAGAATGGAAGCTGTAACAATATCGATTGGACAGGCACGCTGTACAATCCCACCTTTAAAGCCGAAGGCAGAACTCTAAAAATATACGGTTCGATGAAATTCATCCCCGAGATGAAACTCAATGAATTGCTAACCAGTTTGGAAGCCACCAGTGGCAGTCATACCGTACACACTGGCAGTATAAAATTCCGCCAAATCGACTTCAGTGGAATCGGTGGCGAATGGACTCTTCAAGACTCTGTAAGTGCATACGGTCTCCTTTTTAAAGCTGGCACATTGAATACTAATAACCAGTCCATTAACATTGATGGCAGTTTCGCTCCCAGTAGCGACAATCCACGTACCCTCAACCTGGGTTCCTCCAATATCACCGCCAGCTGGTTCGAATTTTATGGTGGCAGTGGCAATGGCCTAACCTTGGATGCCGGTACTTCTACGCTGAACTTTAGTTACTATTTTAGAAGCGGAGGGATGAATTTTTATAATATCAATGCCATAGGTGCGGGCGATAAAATACTGGAAGGCTACGGTCAAGCCTCTATTATCAACAACCTGAATGCAAGCCCAGGCAACACACTCTATATGAGCGGCCCCTTTCAAGTAAATGGTATAGCAAACCTGTCAGGTAACACAAGATTTACCTACAGCAACACCTTCAATATACTAAATCTAACAGGAATTGGTGCTACCTACACCTTTCAAAGTGGTAATACACAAACCATTACTAACGCATTTACCATCAGTGATGGCGATTGCAGTAATTTTGTTAATCTGGTATCCCTTAATCCCGGTAGCCAGGCAAACATTGCACTCGTTTCAGCCGATGTAACCGGTAATTACCTCAATATCAAAGATATTGCACTAAGCGGTGACGGCAGCCTTACTGCCAATAACTCCATTAATGGGGGTAACAATACTGGTATAACCATCAATAGCCTTCCAGCTAAAACCATTTACTGGGTAGGTGGCTCGGGTAACTGGACCGACGGTAACCATTGGTCGCTAACTTCTGGCGGAAGCCCCTTAGGCTGTGGGCCAACCTCGGCAGACAATATTTATTTCGATGCCAACTCTTTTAACGCCGAAGGCCAGATAGTTACTTTAGACACCGAGAACGGAAGCTGTAACAACATCGATTGGACAGGTACCCAGTACAACCCCACCTTCAAAGCCGAAGGCAGAACCCTGAAAATATACGGTTCGATGAAATTCATTCCAGTGATGAAGCTTAACGAATTAAAAGTCAGTATGGAAGCCACTAGTGGCCTACAAACGGTACATACAGGTAGTTTAAAACTGCGTGAAATTGGCTTTAACGGCATCGGCGGAGAATGGACTCTGCAAGATTCTGTAAGTGCATACGAGTTTAAACACAAAGCCGGTACTTTAAATACTAATGACCAGTCTATTTACCTAGAAGGTAGTTTCGATACCTATGTAGATCGTCCCCGTACCCTCAACCTGGGTTCCTCCAACATCACCGCAAGCTGGTTTGAATTTTATGGCGCCAACGGCAATGGCTTAACCCTGGATGCCGGTACTTCTACACTAAACTTCACTTATTATTTCCGAAGTGGTGGGATGAACTTTTACAACCTCAATGGCATAGGAGCGGGCGAAAAAACCCTGGTAGCCTATGATCAGCCATCCATCATCAATAATCTAAATTCAGTTAACAACCTAAACATAGATGGCCCATACCAGGTAAATGGTACGGCAAACTTAGGAGGCAATACCCGCATAAACCGTAACAATACGTTTAATATTTTAAATCTAACCGGTATTGGGGCTACCTATACCTTACAGGGCGGTAGAACCCAAACTATTACTGGCGCATTTACTATTGGAGGAGGAGCAGCTTACGCACCAGCTTCTCTAATTTCTAATGTTGTAGGCACCAAGGCCAATATAGTGGTTCCTAATGCATCACTTTGTATGGATTTTATTAAAGTAAAAGACATCAATCTAACAGGTTCAAGTTCAGCTTTTGCTGGCCCAGGAAGTGAAAATTTGGGTAATAATACCGGTATTACATTTATTCCGGCAGCAAGTCGTGCTAATCCGGCTGTAAGTATCAGCGCAGATCCGGGTAACAGCATTGTTTCAGGAGAATCTGTAACCTTTACCGCCAATCCTACTTCAGCCATTACTTCGCCTTTTTTAAGATGGTACGTAAACGATGTATTGCAACAAAGAACTACTGCTATTACCTATACCACAAGCACGCTTCCTGATGGGGCAAAAGTTAGAGCGGTGGTAGAAGAACCTTATGCCGATCCGGATTATACCACTTCTTGTACATTCAATCTAGAAGGTTACAGTAATTTTATTACCATGGCCGTAGCATATGCGCCAACGAACCTAAGCCTTTCTTCGAATACAATTACAGAAAACAGGGGTGAATGGACTCATATCGGTGGTTTTACTACTTCAGATTTGAATTTGAACGACAGTCATGCTTATGCCTTTGTAAGCGGAACAGGAGATACAGATAATGCCAATTTCCATTTAAGTGGTAATAATCTTTATGCAGCAAGAGCTTTTGATTTTGAAGCCAAAAACACCCACACCGTACGGATCAAAACTACAGATGCCAGCGGCTTGAGTTTCGAGAAATCGTTTAACATTTACATTCTGGATGAGGTGGATAGAGCTACGCCAAGCGATATTAGTTTAGATGCCAGCAGCATCGCTGAAAATAATGTAATTGACGCTCTTATTGGATACCTGAGCAGTACTGATGCAGATGCCGGCGACAGCCATTCGTATACCTTGGTAAGTGGCAGCGGCGATACCGATAATGCCAGTTTTGCAATTACCGGAAATGAGTTGAAAGCCATAGAAAGTTTCGATTTTGAAACTAAAAACAGCTATAGTATCCGTATCAAAACCACTGATAACGATGGCTTTATTTTTGAAAAAGCGTTTACCATTCAAATCACAGACCTGGTAGAAAATGTTGCGCCAAGCGAGATTGGTTTAGATGCCAGCATCATTGCCGAAAATAATGTAACAGGTGATGTAATTGGAACTTTAAGCAGCACCGATGCCGATGCCGGCGATACCCATACGTATACTTTGGTAAGTGGCAGCGGCGATACCGACAATGCTAGCTTTAGCATTGCAGGAAATGAGCTCAAAGCCACCGAAAGTTTCGATTTTGAAACCAAAACCAGTTATACTATTCGTATCAAAACCACGGATGCCGGTGATTTAAGCTATGAAAAAGTATTCATTATTAACGTAAGCAACGTAAACGAAATACCTACTAATGTAATTCTAAGTTCAAGCAGCATTAACGAAAACAATGCAATCGGAGCGATAATTGGAAATTTGAGCACAACAGATGTTGATGCGAACGATACCTTTACTTATACACTAGTAAGTGGAACCGGAAGTACCAACAATTCCAGCTTCACGATAGTAGATAATCAACTTAAAGCAGCACTAAGCTTTGATTACGAAACCAAAAACAGCTACAGTGTTCGTATTAGAACCACTGATGCTGGAGATATGGCTTATGAGAAGACATTCACGATTACGGTAAACAATGTGAATGAGGCTCCAAGCAATCTCAATCTAAGCAAAGCCAATGTATTTGAAGCCAATACGTTAGGAGATGCGATCGGCACTTTGAGTACTACCGATGTAGATGCTGGCGATACCTTTAGTTATAGCCTAATTGGTGGCGATGTATCTGCCTTCAGTATAGTGGGTAACCAACTCAAAGCCAATACGGTGTATAATTATTTAAGTAAAAGTAGCTACAGTGTTACCATCAGAACCACGGATGCTGCTGGCCTATTCTTCGAGAATATATTGATTATCACCATCAGTCAAACTCCGACAATTACCGGCACCGGCAATACTACCGGAAGTAGCACCA
>CAZFAE010000078.1:0-4491 GCA_964516035.1 uncultured Sphingobacterium sp. | reverse complement strand
CCAAAATTGCTGCCAACGCTGCTCTATTTCCCGATACTGATAGTCCATTTTCGCTTTAAGGTTAAACCGCGAAAATACTAAAATCTATCGGCCTTTCTATTCACAGGGAGCGTTAAATAAGGGCAATACCTAATTTTAAACCATTAAAATAGAAATACAAAACCCGCAAATAGCTAAATTTCTAAATCGGAATCCTTATTTTCGCAAATACAATTTGATATACATGGCAGATTTGGACAGAAACGTACCACAAAGACAAAATAAAACCATCCGTTTTTCAACCGTTATCAGCATTTCGCTGGTTTTATTAATGGCCGGATTATTGGGTTTAATTCTGGTGCATTCGCATAATTTATCCAATTATGTTAAAGAAAACATCGTTTTGAATGTTATTGTAAACGAAGGCAGCAAAGAAAGCAGCGTTCTGGAATTGCAATCGCAATTAAACAGCAAACCTCAGGTTTTACGTACGCAATATGTAAGTAAAGAGCAGGCTGCCCGCAACCTGGCCAAAGATTTAGGCGAAGATTTTGAAGATTTTTTAGGCTATAACCCTCTGCTTCCGGCTTTAGATGTTTACCTCAAAGCCGATTTTGCAGACAATAAAAGCATTAGCGCCTTAGCTAAACAAATAGAACAGAACGAATTGGTAAAAGAAGTGGTTTACCAAAAATCATTGATAGATATTGTAAACGAAAATGTCCGCTTAATTAGCCTGGGCATTATCGGGTTTGGTTTAATTCTATTGCTTATCGCGATAGCTTTAATTAACAATACCATTAGGCTGGCCATATTTTCTCAGCGTTTTTTAATTAAAAGCATGCAGCTGGTAGGCGCCACCAAAGGTTTTATCCGCAAGCCCTTTATTATTTATGGCATTATTCATGGCCTAATTGCCGCCTTAATTGCCATAGGTTTATTGCTTATTCTGCTCTATTTTGTTAAAAATGAAATTCCGGAAATTGCGGTTTTAAAAGACTGGAGCCAGTTTGGCCTGGTATTTTTAGGAATGATTTTGGCCGGCATTATTATTTCCGGAATGAGCACCTGGTTTGCCGTAAGCAGATTCTTACGTTTAAAAATTTACGAACTTTATTAATATGTCTACTCAAAAAAACAATCCTGCCGAAAAACCCAAAACCGGTTTTGTATTTGGCAAAGCCAATTACCGTTTAATGTTATTGAGCATTGCTGTAGTTGCTTTAGGATTTATCCTGATGATTGGCGATACCGATATTTACGATTTCCGCAAAATTGTATTGGCTCCGGCCGTGGTATTAATTGGCTTCGGTATCGGATTTTTTGCCATCCTTAAAAAGAGTTCATGAGTTTTTGGGAAGCCATTATCCTGGCTGTAATTGAAGGCATCACAGAATTTCTGCCTATTTCCTCTACCGGCCATATGATTTTAGGATCCAGCCTGTTGGGCATGGATACCGGGAACGAATTCCTTAAACTATTTACCGTAGCCATCCAGTTTGGCGCCATTCTCTCGGTGCTGGTATTGTATTTCAAACGCTTTTTTCAAAGCCTCGATTTTTATTTCAAATTATTCGTAGCC
This sequence comes from uncultured Sphingobacterium sp., assembly GCA_964516035.1. Classification (GTDB taxonomy): domain Bacteria; phylum Bacteroidota; class Bacteroidia; order Sphingobacteriales; family Sphingobacteriaceae; genus JAIPAN01. The sequence continues at coordinate 2,930 of CAZFAE010000078.1, read as the reverse complement.
TTCATACCGGCGGTAATTTTCGGCTTGCTTTTCAGCAAAAAAATAGACCAGCTTTTGGAAAGTCCGCTGGGTGTAGCCATTGCCTTATTAATTGGCGGTATAATTTTATTATTTGTAGACCATTGGTTTAAAGAAAACAAGGTAAACCGCACCGAAGAAATTAGCTATGCCACGGCCTTAAAAATTGGCTTATTTCAATGCTTATCCATGATTCCGGGCACTTCACGTTCGGCAGCCACCATTGTTGGCGGCATGAGTCAGCAATTATCGCGACAGGTAGCCGCAGAATTTTCATTCTTTTTGGCTGTACCCACCATGCTGGGCGCCACCGTTAAAAAACTCTACGATTTTTATCAGGATGGCTATCAAATTAGCAACGAACAATTACAGCTTTTAGCCTTGGGCAACCTGGTGGCATTTATAGTTGCCATGCTAGCCATCCGGTTTTTCATCGGTTTTTTACAAAAAAACGGCTTCCGTTTATTTGGCTGGTACCGCATTGTAATTGGCGTCATTATTCTGGTATTAATTCTAAGCGGACACGATTTAAGTGTAGTTTAAATGGCCGAAGAAAACAACCTACATTTTCCTGAATTTCATTTCGCCGAAGGCGAGATGCTGCTCATTAATAAACCCCTCACCTGGACCAGTTTTGATGTGGTTGGCAAAATCAGGAATACTCTCAAACCATTAAAACTAAAAGTGGGCCATGCCGGCACACTCGACCCTCTGGCCACCGGATTATTAATTATTTGCACCGGCAAACTGACCAAAAAAATAGACGAATACCAGGCTCAGGACAAAGAATATACCGGCACTTTTACCTTGGGCGCCAGCACCCCGTCTTACGATTTAGAAACCGAGGTGGACGAAACTTTTCCGACCGAGCACATTACCGAAGAAGCTATCCGGAATACCACCGCACAATTTACCGGAGATTTAGCCCAATATCCACCGCCGCACTCGGCCATTAAAGTAGATGGCGAACGCTTATATCTCAAAGCCCGCCGCGGCGAAACCGTAGAATTAAAAACCCGCAATGTTCATATTTCGGCCTTTGAAATTACCCGTATTGAACTACCCGAAGTAGATTTTAGAGTGGTTTGCACCAAAGGCACCTACATCCGTTCGCTGGCGCACGATTTTGGCAAAGCCCTGGGCAGCGGCGCTCACCTATCTAAATTATGCCGTACCCGCAGCGGCGATTATAACCTCCAGAATGCTTTTGAAGTCAGCGATTTGGTAAATCACATCCGCCATTTGAAAGAAACCGGCAGATTGCTGTAATTTTGAAACCATGAAAACCTATTCCGATATCCAATCTTTTAAACCGCTAAAAAATGCCGTGGTAACCATTGGCACCTTTGATGGCGTACATATTGGGCATCAGAAAATTATATCCAGCCTTAAAGAATCGGCCAGGCAATTGGGCGGCGAAACGGTAATCCTTACTTTTTTCCCTCATCCCAGGATGATTTTGCATCCCGAAGACCAGGATTTGAAACTCATCACCACGATGAAAGAAAAAACCGAATTGCTGCAGCTGCAGGGAATAGATCATTTAATTATCACCCCATTTACCCGCGATTTTTCAAACCTCAGCCCCGAAGAATATATCCAGCAAATTTTGGTAGACCGCATTGGCACCCGTAAAATCATCATCGGCTACGATCATCGTTTTGGCAAAAACCGCGAAGGCGATATTGCCGATTTAGAAAGATTAGGCGCCATTCACGGGTTTGAAGTAGAAGTAATTCCCGAGCAAGACATTCAGCAGGTGGCGGTAAGTTCAACCAAAATCAGGCAATCGGTAGTATGCGGCGATGTGGCCACTGCTCACGAATTTCTGGGACACCCTTTTGCCATCAACGGCAAAGTAATTAAGGGCGACCAAATTGGCCGCAAAATGGGCTATCCTACTGCCAATTTATTTATTGAAGAAAACTACAAACTCATACCCGCCGATGGCATTTATGCCGTTAAGGTGGTGCATCAAAACCAGGTTTTTGGCGGCATGGCCTATATCGGGCACCGGCCCACGGTTAATGGCATGAGCCGCAATATCGAAGTCAATATTTTTGATTTTGAACAAGATATTTACGGCCAAACCATCTGTATGGAGTTTTTACACTTTATCCGCTCCGACCAAAAGTTCAATTCGCTCGATGAACTTAGCGCCCAACTTGCAAAAGACAAGGAAGCGGCACTGAAACTGGTTTAGAAAAGCAAAATTCCAGCCATTTAGCTTCCATAGTCCCGCTTTTTGTTTCAAGCCCTCCCTGGCTTTGCTCAGTCGGGGCTTTCCACGCCAATCGGGTTTATTTAAACTCACCTTTCTTTCCCCTTTGTCATGCTGAATGTAATGAAGCATCTAAACGATTGGTTTTTAGATTCTTCGCTGCGCTCTGAATGACAAAAACATCGGAACAAAACATTCAAAAAACGGTTAAAACCGTTTCTCTAAAACCTATCCAATATAGCCCCGGGTTTAAACCCGGGGCTATATACGCTACAAGAAATCCCTGCTGTTCGATATGTTCTATAAAGCATATCGATCTCAAAGAAAAATGGGATTTTAAATCCCGATAAAAATTGCTTCGAGATGCGCTTAGCTAACATCTCGAAGAGCGAGAGACTCAAAAAACGGTTAAAACCGTTTCTCTAAAACCTATCCAATATAGCCCCGGGTTTAAACCCGGGGCTATATGTTCTCTACAAAAAAATTAAATGATTTTAATCATTTCGGCAAATTGCCCCAATCTGTCCTTAGTTTGAACTTCGGAAGAGTGCGGCAAGGCAGACTAAGGACGTTAAATAAAAAGGAGTCTGAGACTCTGGAATACAATCAAATCCGTAGTCCCCAATTCATAAGCCTAAACCTCAAGACTACGGACAGCTTAGCATAGTGGTGGGGGGGGGGGGGGGGGGGG
>CAZFAE010000077.1:0-4632 GCA_964516035.1 uncultured Sphingobacterium sp. | reverse complement strand
CAAACAATTTTGCCATTTAAGGCAATATACTGGCGCAGTAAAACCGGCATTTTCATTTTAGACGTTTCAATATCCGAAATCAGGTTATCTAAATCTTTTAAACTCTCTTTAGATTCCAGCAATACATCCGTATCCGGATTGGGCAAAACCGCCTTGAATTTATTTCGGGGTTTCACATATTGCGCCATTTCCGCATCGAAATGATTCTTAGAAATATAATCTACAATCAGCGATTTAGAAAACTCCGAAAAGCTGTTGCTGATACTTACCGGGCCGATTAAGTATTTGTATTTCGGCTGGTTATCCATAATAAACTTCACAATCCCTTTCCAAAGTAAAAATAGGGGAAGCGGTTTTTGCTGATATTCTTTCCTGATCCATGAACGGCCCAATTCCAAACTTCTTTTTAAAACAGGCTCAAATTTCGATTTGATTTTAAAAATTTCGGCGGTATAAAACCCCTTTTTGCCAAAACTGTAAAAAATATCGTCGCCTTTGCCAATGCGGTAAGCGCCAACCACCATTTTTGCATCCTTATCCCAAATAAAAAGGTGCTGGTAATAAATATCGTAGCGGTCCAGGTCAATTTCTTTATTGGTACCCTCGCCAACCTCCCTGAAAGTAATTTCGCGTAAGCGGCCAATTTCTTTTAAAATATTTGGGATATTTTCACTTGGCGTGATGTACACCTCATAATTTTTCTCTTCCCAAACTCTATATTCCTGCAATTTGGCCACCTCTGCCTCTAGCTTTTCTACAGGTTGGGCAGCTATCACAGGCTGAGGTTTTTTCTTGGTTTTAAATAAATTTCTGGGTAAAAACAGCTTTTTATCTTCTTCCAAACCGGCACCCAAAGCATAAGTACGTGCCCTGAGGTAATTTAATAATTTAACCGGGTTGTTGGCATAAGGCGTATCGTCTGGTTTAATCGGTTTACCGATACGTAATTTAAGCGTATGCCCTTGTTTATTAAACAATTCAGAAGGTAGCTTGGCCGTTCGCAAACTAGGATGAATGAGGCTCAATAAATTGAATAAAAGGCCATTATTGCCATGAAAATAAAAAGGCACAATGGGCACCTTGGCTTTCACCATCAGTTTGCCCATTACCGGATGCCATACCCGGTCTGTAACCTGCTGGCTGCTTAGTTTATAAGTAGAAACCTCGCCAGCCGGAAATACACTAATCGGCACACCATCACTCAATAAGCGAAGCGCATTTTTAATGCCGCTAATGCTGCTTGGGTTTTCAATATTTTCAAATGGGTTTACCGGGATGAAAAACTCGCTGAGATTGGGTATTTTCTGGAGGATGAAGTTTGATAATTGCTTGGTTTCAGGCCGCATCATGAGGGTGAGCTTCAAAAGCACTAAACCCTCTATACCACCATACGGATGATTGCCTATGGCTATAAAAGCGCCTTCTTTGGGGATGTTCTTCAATTCGTTTTCGTCAAATTCTACTTTAACGCCAACCGTTTGCAGCACCTTGTCAATAAAAGCAATACCCGTTAAATGTTCGGCCTTAGCAAAAGTTTTGTTCACCTCGTTAATCTTCATGATTTCCATCAATAACGAAGCTAAACCTGGCATGCCCAGCTTATCTATTTTGGTTGCCTTAGCAAATTCTTCTTTGGTAATAATCTTCATTTGAGTACAACCTGCATTTAACAGACTTGTTCAAATTTCTTAAAAAAATCAGGTATATTTAGTAAAATCTTTAAAAGAATGTCGCGGAATCTATTCAAAGATTCTTTCAATTTTTCTAAAAAAGAACTGAATGGGATATTGGTTTTATCCGTTCTTATTCTTTTATTCCTCTTTTTACCAGTTATTTATCCATTTCGAAGTACACCTCAAAAGGGAGATACCGCAGCTTTTAAGCAAGAGATTGAAGCATTTGAGCAATCTATGGTTGATGAAAGAGCCTATAGCTACCGCGATGTAAAAACTGCAAAAGCAGAAAAAATTACCAAACCTGTTTATTTCCCCTTCGACCCCAATGGTTTAGCTCCGGGCGATTGGAAAAAATTAGGCCTTTCGGAAAAACAGATTGCGGTAATTAAAAATTACGAAGCCAAAGGCGGCCGGTTTTACCGAAAAGAAGATGTGCAGAAAATGTATGTCATCAGTTCAGAAACCTATCGGCAATTAGCGCCTTACATCCACATAAAAATCAAGCAAAAAAGCACTGAGCTCTCTAAGCATCCGGCGAGAGCCGCCTTGCCAATAATTGATATTAATTTGGCCGATTCGGTACAAATGCAAAATATTAAGGGCGTTGGTCCTGCTTTTGCTTCTCGTATTGTACGCTATCGCGATAGATTGGGCGGCTTTTACAGCAAAAATCAATTACGTGAAATTTACGGACTCGATTCCTTGAAATATGAACAACTCAGCCCTCAGATTTCTTTATCGGCATCAGCTCTCAAAAAAATAAACATCAATAAAGTAGAGTTTGATGATTTGAAACGTCATCCATATTTAAACTATAAACAAATCAATGCCATCATTCAATATCGCAAGCAACACGGAAACTATCAGAATATAAACGATTTGCGTAAAGTAGCGCTGCTTAATGCCGAAATTTTGCGTAAACTCGAACCATATTTAACTTTCTGATGATAGAAGCAAAAGTCAAACAAGCCATACGCGATATTCCTGATTTTCCGAAACCGGGCATCCTTTTTAAAGACATCACCCCAATTTTAAAAGACCCCAAACTGTGCAGCGATATTGTAGAAGTTTTTGCAGAAAAACTGCAGGGGATGCAGATAGACGTAATTACTGGGATAGAAAGTCGTGGTTTTCTGTTTGGATTGATGCTGGCCAACCGCTTAAATATTCCATTTGTACCCATTCGTAAAAAAGGCAAATTGCCTTATCAAACGCTGAGTCAGACCTATGATTTGGAGTACGGAAGTGCAACCATTGAAATTCATGCCGATGCCATTAAACCCGGTCAGAAAGTGCTCATACATGATGATTTATTGGCCACCGGCGGCACCGTGGAAGCAGCCTCAAAACTTATTCAGCAATTAGGCGGAGAAACCGCAGGTTTTGCATTTCTCGTAAGTCTTGATTTTTTAAACGGGAGAGAAAAAATAGCGCCATTCTCTCAAAATATCGTTATTTTAGCTTCGTTCTAACCAACAACGCTATGTCAAACACTAATTCCAATCCGTCAGGATTCAGCTTTGCTGCATCCGAAAATCAGCAAATGGTTACCCAAATGGTAAAAGATTTTGCAGAGAAAAACATTCGTCCGCATGTCATGGATTGGGACGAATCGCAAACTTTTCCGGTAGATACCTTTAAAGAACTGGGTAAACTCGGTTTAATGGGGGTTTTAGTGCCCGAAAATTATGGCGGTTCTGGCATGGGTTATTTTGAATACGTAAACGTGATTGTAGAAATTGCTAAAGTTTGTGGTTCGGTAGGCTTATCGGTTGCGGCACATAATTCTTTATGTACCGGCCATATTTTGGCTTTTGGAAATGAAGAGCAGAAAACAAAATGGTTGCCTAAATTGGCTTCCGCCGAATGGATTGGTGCCTGGGGCTTAACCGAAGCCAATACCGGATCGGATGCTTTGGGTATGAACACCACCGCCGTTTTAGATGGAGATGAGTACTTAGTTAACGGCACCAAAAACTGGATTACCCACGGTAAATCTGGCGATGTAGCCGTGGTAATGGTACGCACCGGCGATAAAGGAAGTTCTAAAGGCATATCTGCTTTAGTAATAGAAAAAGGAACTCCAGGTTTTACATCCGGAAAAAAAGAAAATAAATTGGGTATGCGTGCCTCCGAAACCACCGAATTGATTTTTGATAATTGCCGGGTACCTAAGGCTAATTTGTTGGGCCAGCAGGGCGATGGTTTTAAACAAGCCATGAAAATTTTAGATGGCGGACGCATTTCTATTGCGGCCTTATCGTTAGGTATGGCAAAAGGTGCTTTAGAAGCAGCCACAGCTTATGCCAAAGAGCGCCATCAGTTTGGTCAGCCCATTGCTAATTTTCAGGCTATTGCTTTCAAATTAGCCGATATGGCCACCGAAATTGAAGCATCAGAATTGTTAATTATGCAGGCCGCTGACTTGAAAAACAGGGGAGAGGGAGTAACCAAACAATCGGCCATGGCCAAATATTATGCTTCAGAAGTAGCTGTAAAATGCGCTACCGAAGCCGTACAGATTTTTGGCGGCTATGGTTATACCAAAGATTTTCCGGTAGAAAAATTCTACCGCGATTCTAAATTGTGTACCATTGGCGAGGGCACTTCCGAAATTCAGAAACTGGTTATTTCCAGAGAAATTCTTAAATAGCCTGACGGAGCTTTCTTTTCTTCACTTTTTCGCCTCGAACCAGTAGTTCTTGCAAGGTAATTTGATACAAATCGCAGATACGCTGCAATTTGGTCATATTTACCTGTGTTTGCCCGTTTTCCCAGGCCATATAGGCATTTCTGCTAATATCCAGGCAGTCTGCCACGTATTTCTGCGTATATTTATTAGAGGTCCGCAGCTTTTTTAAAATAGAACCAATTCCCATAACTTAATTTATTAGGTTATGTTCCTTTATACGTAAAAGAGGGGTCGGCGGTTACAAAAATTTTAAAATAATTTATT
>CAZFAE010000076.1:0-4904 GCA_964516035.1 uncultured Sphingobacterium sp. | reverse complement strand
AAGATTTTATCTACGGTTATTTGTGGGATCATGCCCGAAAATTACGCAAAAGGAGTGTGAAGTTGAAATTTGATTAAATGGTTGAAACCATTTTTAATATTTTGATCGCCATTGGTTCCCACGATTGAAATCGTGGGCTAAGTGTATTTTCTCCCCAAAAACCTATTTACCCTTCCCAGGATTAAAATCGCGGAGTATAATTGCTTTAAAATCTACTATTCTTTTGATTTTTTTGCCGACATTAATCCAAACATCATTACCAAAACAGATAGCATAATAGCTTGTATGATTAACGATTTATTAACTAATGAAAATGATTGTTGGGGTAAAATAGCCAGGAAAAGCAGAATAGTTATTAAGCCTCGAGGAGCCACAAACAACAATGGGAATACCGGAAGTTTGGAAAATTTAAGGGTAAACCACCTGATGATTATAATTCCCGTTACAATAGCTGCTGCCCAAGGCATGGATTGCACATTTAAAATTTCTTCGGCTTCCATTAAAAAGCCAAATAAGATGAAAAATAAGGCTCGGATAAGAAAAGTGGCTTCTATGGCAATTCCTTTAAATTTTAAGACTTCTTTATCTAATTTTTCCGGATGAAGTTTTTCTATCCATTTCAGATGTTTAAGCTCATCGAGGTTGCCTAAAAACAAACCAAATACCAAAATGAAAATTAGGCCGGGCAGATGATAAACTTTAGATACCGCATAAATAAGTATAACAAGTAATATAATTGGGGTAAAAGTAATATGATGTTTAATTCGGCTTAATAAAAATGAAAGTCCCAGTACCGATATAAATGAAATGAGGATGATAAGCAGTATTTGTAAAACGAATTGCCCGATTGACTCTGCGTTGATATATTCATTTAAAGCAACGAAGTTGAAAAAAAGCACACCAAAAATATCGGATAAACTACTTTCATAAATGGTAAATTCTTTATTAAATGGGCTGAGATTTCTTACGCTGGGAATGGCGATAGCACTGCTAATTACACAAAATGGGATAGCATTTACCAATGCTGTTTTATAAGAAATTTGTCCAAAGTACTGAAAAGCAAAAGCCAATAGAAAAGCAAGGGCAAACATAGGTACAAGTGCTACCCAAATTGATTTATTGATCACCTTAAACTTCGACCGGTTTAGTTCGAGTTCTAATGCGCCTTCTAATACAATTAATATTAGTCCAATGGTACCTAGAATGGGCAGAATAGGATTAAGATTAGGTACGCCTATGGCAAAAAAATCGGTACTTTGGCGCACTATCCATCCTAAAAGTAACAATAAAATCACCGATGGAACTTTGGTAAGTGCTGCGCTCACATCAAAAATATAGGCCAAAAGCAATAATGAACAAATGGTGATAATAATAGCTGTGGTCATAACTTATTTAGCAAGATTTAGGAGTTCCGAAAAATTTGGCTGATGAATAACCAAGTCGGCATGATGATTTACTAATTCGTCTTTAGAACAAAAGGCAATACCCAATCCGGCCTCTTTAATCATACATAAATCATTCATGCTATCGCCAATGGCAATGGTGTTTTCGCGTTTAATTTGATATTTATCAAGAATAGTTAAAAGCGCATTGGTTTTGCAAAGGGAGTGTTTGCATAAACTGGCCGGATTACTAAAAAGAAAAGACGGAATTTTGACTTCGCCGGTACAAATACTTTTAGAAAACTCCAGTTCATTAGAAAGTGAGAAATCCATTCCCAGTTTGTTCTTTACATGATTGGTAATGCAATCATAACTATCTGATATAATCCCTACAATATACCCCCGGTTTTTAAGTTCTGTTATTATTTTTTCTGTTCCTTCTACCACCTCAATAGTATCTGCTACCGCGATTAATTGGCTAATGGTTTTATTTTTAAGTAAGGTAGCTATACGCTTGGTGGTTATAATTACATCTGTTTCGGTTGAACGAATATTCATTAATTCTGTTCTAAAGCCAAAGGTATCAGCGCAAGCATCAATAAAACGGCCTTTTAATAGGGTATTATCCATATCAAATACCACCAATTTATCTAAGGTATTTAACTGGTTATCCAAGGCAAATTCCATTTGCGAACGGATTTCATTTAATGCGCCCATTTCTTCGAAATTATAATGAGGATTTTTTGAGGATGCGGCCTTCATGATAATGGTTTGAGCTACCTCTTTACTCATTTTACCTAATGCCTGCCAGGGTTTACTCTTATTTTCGAGATAACCGATTTCTACTTCTTTCATTCTGGAATTCATGAGATGCATATCAATCAAAATGCCAATATCTACGCCGTAATCATCTCTAAAATCTAGTTTTTCCAACACAGCCTTTTTCCCGGCAATCATGCCACTTAAAGGCTGGCTAAAACGCAATAAATCGGGAAAGAAAATACTCAATAAAGGTTTGGCTACCAATTCGGTTACCCGGCCGGCATTTCTACTAAAAGCAGATTTTACGAACTCTGCTTCTCCATTTAAGATAGGATCAGTAAGTAATTTAACCGTGAAATGAGGATAAGGGTCTATATCGCCATCCAAAAAAGCAACAATATCATTACTGGCACAAAGTACCCCATCTTTCATAGAGGCTCCCTTACCCAGTTTGGTGCTGGTAATTACCTTGGCACCGTTTTGCTGTGCAATGGCCACAGTGTTATCCAGAGATTTGTCGTCTACTACAATTACCTCTGTTACCTGAGGCTGCGATTTGGCAAAGTTAACCACACTGGCAATGGTTTCTTCTTCGTTTAATGTGGGAATAATTACGCTAATCATTATCGGGTGGTTTAATGATGAGAAAAAGTAGCATGTACATGCCTTCAAAGAAATTTAGGCAATTGCCTAAACTCAAAAATAAACATTTATGCCCTATAAGCGTAATTTTATCAATAAATTTAAAAATTTAACTACAAAGAAACGGTGGAAAAATGTAGCCCATAATTTCAATCGTGGGTTTTGTTTTAAATATTACCGAAGAGATTAGATCGTTTATTGTCCCATTTTTCACGCAATTTTAACGAGGCTTTTTGCTTCACATCGAAAAGAGCCAAAATAATAATTGCTTCTCCTTTGATTCTGTAAAATATCCTTATTTGCCTGGTAAGTTGAAACCCCCGAATTTGTTTTTCTGACAACTCGACTGTTCCAATTTCCGGGAAAGTTTCTAGTAAATCTAAAAAGTCAATAGTTTTTTGTTCGAACGCCTCAGATACTCTTTCTCCCCATTCTCGAACTAAGTAATCTTTAATTGAGTAATAACTCTTTACCGCTCCTCTGGTGAAAGAAATTTTCATTAATCTTTCTTAAATACTTTTTCTCTTTCGATCAAATGGTATTTTTCTTCAGATTCTTGAAAAGCTACCAGCACTTCATTTTTTTGTTGGTACGATAGCGACTCCCAAAGATCACCGGGCTTATTGGCTTCTCTTGCTTTTAGGAAATCATGCAGGGTTTGCAATAGCTGCTCGTTGTCTATCCCTTCAACAATTTTATGAATACTGGATTTTAATTCGATTGTTCCCATCCTCTGAAATATTTCTTATCTCTAATTTAAGAGGTAAATTTACCATTAAGAACTGCGATAAACCATTTTTCAAGATTTAGCAACAACAATTAACTACACATCAATTTAATTTTTAGCATTTACCCAATACTAAAATAAACTTGTGTTCGTTAATTTAACTTATGAAGAAAATAGCATTATACTGCTTGCTGATTTTATGCCTGGCTTGTAAAAAAGATAAAAATACTACTGATGTTTATGCAGTTGGTTATGAAAAGCTGGAAAACGGTAAATCTGTAGCCCAGCTTTGGAAAAACGGAATCCCGAAGCCCTTAACAGATGGCACATTTGATGCCGAAGCCCGATCAATATTTGTCTCAGGTGCTGATGTATTTGTATCAGGATATCAATATAATGCGGACGGTAAACCTGTAGCCAAAATCTGGAAGAATGGAGTGGCTACTCCTTTAACTAATGGCACGCAAAATGCTGATGCGAATTCTATTTTTGTGTCTGGGGCTGATGTATATGTAGTCGGAAGTGAATCTAACGGCAATCAGAACGTAGCTAAAATCTGGAAAAATAGTGTAGCTACTCCATTAAGTAATGGAACTCAAAATGCTAGGGCTTACTCAGTTTTCGTATCAGAGACTGACGTATATATTGCTGGCTATGAATCTAACGGCAATAAGAACGTAGCCAAAATCTGGAAAAATGGTGTAGTTTCTTCCTTAAGTAATGGTTTACAAGATGCCGTAGCTCTCTCAGTGTTCGTATCTGGAACTGATGTTTATGTAGCTGGCTATGAATCTAACGGCAATAAGAACGTAGCCAAAATCTGGAAAAATGGTGTAGCTACTACCTTGAGTAATGAAACTCAAGATGCGTACGCTATTTCAGTATTTATATCCGGCACTGATGTATATGTATCAGGATATGAAAATGAAAATATAAAATCAGTAGCTAAAATTTGGAAAAACGGATTGGCTACTTCATTAAGTAGTTATAACTTTCAAGGCATTGGTAAAGAAGTATTCGTATCCGGAGCAGATGTGTATGTTGCAGGCATTGATATTAATGAAGCTGGTAAAATCGTAGCCAAAATTTGGAAAAATGGTGCTGCAATTACTTTAAGCAATGGTATTCAGGATGCCTCAGCTAATTCGGTATTTGTGGTTCAACATTAAATCGGATTTATTATGGGCTTATATGAAGTTAGTTTTTACCCGGTCTGTACCCTTTATGCAAAATCAGAAAACTAGCCCGTTCTTCCCGCTTTAGCGGAATATCCCAGTTACCCTGGTAGCTTATTTTGGTAGGCAATAAGGCTTCATTATTATCAAAATATCCCAACTCGATATTCATTTGTACATCAAAACTGAACAAAAGATTATCGTATTTCATATCTA
>CAZFAE010000075.1:3132-4981 GCA_964516035.1 uncultured Sphingobacterium sp. | reverse complement strand
ACGTATTTGTAAGCAAACACTTTAAAACTCATAAATGGGGTTTGTTAACCGATACGTATAACGGCAAATACCCATCAGATCATTTTCCGATACTCACAGAACTCAGCCTGAATTAATAAAAAAACAGTGCCCTGTTAACCAAAAAACCCTTCCCGATAATTCGGGAAGGGTTTTTCTTTTGTTCTTTGCGGACCGGACGGGACTCGAACCCGCGACCTCCGCCGTGACAGGGCGGCATTCTAACCAGCTGAACTACCGGTCCGTTTTTATTGTGATCCCGCTGGGATTCGAACCCAGGACCCCTTCATTAAAAGTGAAATGCTCTACCGGCTGAGCTACGGAATCATCTAAAAAGAACAGCTTTTAAGTACTGTTTTCCTTAAAAGTGAGGCAAATATAGCGCAATAAACTAAAGCCTGCAAATAAAAATCAAAATAAAGACAATAGCCTAAGCTACAGTCCCTTCCTTCATTTTTTCAGCATTTTCAGCCAACTGCAAAGCATCAATTACCTCTTGAATGTTTCCATTCATCACATCCGGCAAATTATAAATCGTTAAACCAATACGATGTTCCGTAACCCTACCCTGCGGATAATTATACGTACGCACCTTAGCAGAACGGTCGCCCGTAGCTACCATCGTTTTACGCTTCTTAGACATCTCCTCATTCTTTTTGGCCAGCTCCATCTCATAAATACGACTACGTAAAACCGACAAGGCCTTATCAAAATTCTTCAACTGCGATTTCTCATCCTGGCATTGAGCCACAATACCCGTCGGAATATGCGTTAAACGCACCGCAGAATACGTGGTATTTACCGACTGGCCACCCGGACCAGAAGAACAAAACAAATCCTTACGGATATCATTCATATTCACCACCACATCAAACTCATCCGCCTCAGGCAAAACCACTACCGAAGCTGCCGACGTATGCACCCTGCCCTGCGTCTCCGTATCCGGCACACGCTGCACCCGGTGAACGCCCGATTCGTACTTCAACTGACCATAAGCATCCTCACCTGTAATCTCCAACACCACCTCCTTATAACCACCGGCCGAACCCTCCGTTACATCCATCACCTGAATCTTCCAGCCCTTACGCTCACAATAACGCATATACATCCGGTACAAATCGCCGGCAAATAAAGCCGCCTCATCGCCACCAGTACCGCCTCTAATCTCTACAATCGCATTTTTAGCATCCTCCGGATCTTTCGGAATCAACATCACCCGCACCTCTTCCTCCTTCAAAGCCTTCGCCTCCAGCAACTCATCCAAATCCATTTTCGCCATTTCCCGCATCTCCTCATCCTTCTCCGTAGCCAAAATCTGCTTATTAGCCTCAATATTACTCACCAAATTGCGGTAAATCTTATACTCATCCACAATCCGCGTCAAATCCTTGTACTCCTTATTCAGTTGCGCATAACGCTTCATATCACTCATCACATCCGGCGATGTCAACTCACGTTCCACCGCATCCCAGCGCACCTTAATAGCTTCTAACTTATCTAACATATCTTTTTTGGAAAATCAAATACTGTATTTCAATCAATGGCAGCCCCGCTTTACGTTCAAAGCACTTGGCGCCAAACCACAACGCCTTACGCTCCCCGCCAAGCGCTATACACTCCAATCGGGTTTATTTTACGCAGGCTGCTGCATAAGTCGCAAAAATACAGAATTTTCAGACTATTTCCGTACAATCAAATTCCCCTCCTTTGGAGGGGTGTCCCGAAGCGATGGGCAAATGCAGCACAAACCCTGCAGTTCTTTTAGACTATTTCCAAACAATCAAATTCCCCTCCTTTGGAGGGGTGTCCCAAAGGGACGGGGTGGTTATAA
>CAZFAE010000075.1:0-3032 GCA_964516035.1 uncultured Sphingobacterium sp. | reverse complement strand
ACAATCAAATTCCCCTCCTTTGGAGGGGTGTCCCAAAGGGACGGGGTGGTTATAAAACTCAAATAACCCTACAATTTCTCCAAATAAGCAATACGCTCCAACATCGGCGGATGCGTGGCAAACATCCGTTCCAGCCAGTTAGCCTCCCCCTGCGGATTTTCAATAAACAACTGCGCCACATCCTTCCTTTCCACCGCCTCAATCCGGGGGTCGTCCGCAATTTTACGCAGCGCATTAGCCAGCGCCGCCGGATTTTTCGTCATCTCCGCCGCACCCGCATCAGCCATATACTCCCGCTTCCGCGAAATAGAAAACCGAATCAACAAAGAAACCACATAAGCCAAAGTAGTTAAACCAATAGCACCAGCAACCCAAAGCCCTTCGCCTTTCCCATTAGATTTTTTATAACGAATCGTTCTAAACATGATCTCAGAAATAAAAGCAAAAATGCCCACAAAAATAATCGACACCACCAACAGCCGGGTATCCCTGTTTTTAATATGACTCAGCTCATGCGCAATAACCGCCTCCAGCTCCGCATCATCCAGCTTATCAATAATCCCCCGCGAAAGCGAAATCGCATACGTACCAGAATGAATACCACTTGCAAAAGCATTTAAAGACGCATCCTCAATCACAAACACCTTCGGCATTTTAGCCATGCCCTCCGCCAGGCATAAATTTTCTACCAAATTATACACCCGTTTATGCGCCATACGCTCTAAAGGCTTAGAACCCGTAGCACGCATAATCAGCCGGCTATGAAAGAAAAAAGCAATAATAAACCACAAAAACACCCCCAACAAAATCAGAGGCAGAATAGTTAAAAAATCAATATGCACCTGCGTAACACTAAAGGGCGCATACTCATCATCAGACATTTTATAATTGTACAAAAACAACAGCCCCCAGGCCATGGCCGCCAACAAAACCGGAAAACAAAGCAACAGCCAAACAGAGCGGAAATTATTCCGCCTAATTTGCGACTGGATACCTATATATTCCATAAAAACTAGAAACTAAACTTTGGAGCCTGCTCTAAAACCGGGCGGTTTTCATCGCCCACCGTAAACAAAGTCTGCCTTACAAAACCGTAGCGAGAAGCAATAATCGAATTCGGGAAACTTTCTACCGCCGTATTCAATTCCTGAGTAGCCGAATTAAAGAATCGGCGAGAAGCCGCCAGCTTATTTTCAATGTCAGCAATTTCTTCCTGCAGCTGCATAAAATTCTGGTTAGCCTTCAAATCAGGGTAAGCCTCAACCGCAATACGCAAACCCTGCAAAGCAGAAGTCAGCATATTCTCTGCCCGCACCTTACCCTCAACCGTGGTAGCACCCATAACGCCAGAACGGGCCAGCGTCACCTGCTCCAAAACGCCTTTTTCATGCTTGGCATACCCTTTTACGGTTTGTACCAATTGCGGAATCAGGTCCAAACGTTGCTTCAATTGCACATCAATATCGGCAAACGCATTTTCGCGGCGGTTACGCAAACCCACCAAACGGTTGTAAATAGCAATTAACCAAAAAATAATCAGGATAGCCAAACCGGCTATAATTAGAATAATCATCATGAGATTTAGTTTTACTACTAAAACTAAAATCCCGGCAAAATATTATGGGTTAACCAATAATAAATCTTGCCCATCAAAAACAGCGTACGAATTAAAGTTCATCCATTCGCCTAAATTCACATAACGGCTATCCGGCGAAAGCCGAATATCCAGCGGCAAATGCCGATGGCCGAAAATAAAATAGTCAAAATGCTGGTTTTTAAGCATTTCTTTGGCATATACCACCAGCCATTCTTTATCCTCACCCTCAAATACTTCTTTGGCTCCGTTAGCTACCCGACTTTTTTTCGACCAATAATTGGCAATGCCTATACCCAAATTAGGATGCAGGCGGGCAAACAACCACTGGCAAAAATTACTTCTGAAAAACTTTTTTAAAATTTTGTACTTCGCATCGCCTGGGCCCAAACCATCACCATGATGCAAAAAGAATTTCTTACCTCCACGCTCCAAAATCAACTCATCCGATACAATAGAAACACCCAATTCTTTTTGAAAATAATTGAACATCCACATATCATGGTTGCCTTTAAATAAGGTGACTTTAATTCCTGCATCCGTCAGTTCAGCCAGTTTGCCCTGCAAACGAATAAAACCCTTCGGAATTACGGTGGCGTATTCAAACCAAAAATCAAAGATATCGCCCATCAAAAAAATCTCGGCAGCATCGGTTTTAACCGAATCCAACCAGCGGACTACCCTATCCTCCCGCTCTCTCGAAGCAGCATGGCTCGGTGCACCCAAATGAAAATCAGAAGCGAAATACAATTTTTTGGCGATACTCATTGGGGTAAAAATACATAAAATCCTTAATGCATTCCCCTCCTCTGGAGGGGTGGTCGAAGACCGGGGTGGTATTAGCCCGAGTAATGTTCCAAAATAAAATTCTCCAGCCCCATCAATACAAAATCCATATGTTTCAAAACATCATCAACTGAAATCCGATAAACTCTCAAGCCCAATGAAAACAAATAAGTCTCTCTTAATTCGTCATACTCTTTAGTATCATTATGACTTAATCCATCAATCTCAATTACCAAGCCTAATCTTTTTACATAGAAATCAACAATATAATTGCCAATAATCCTTTGACGGTCAAAATCAATCTGATGAAACTTCCGTTTATGAACCTGTTGCCAAAAAAGAACTTCAGGCAAATTCCGTGTTCTTCTAAAAGCTTTAGCTCTTTCTTTAATTGTAGAATTATAAGGCAAGTGAATAATCGGATTTTGAACTAAAATAGTGTCATAAATCCATAAAGCCCTATTGACCACCCCGTCCTGCGGACACCCCTCCGGCGGAGGGGAATTAGCACTTCTTTCATGTTGGTCGTTCATCAATTTTAGTCTCGTTTACGTTTAACAACAAAACGCAAAAATTTATTCCTTTATTTTAAAAACAAAAGTTATTCCCCTCCTCTGGAGGGGTGGTCGAAGACCGGGGTGGTGAAATCACC
>CAZFAE010000074.1:0-5158 GCA_964516035.1 uncultured Sphingobacterium sp. | reverse complement strand
GCATAAATATATAATTAAGCTGTTTTTAACCAAAAAATCATTAGTCAACCGTCGCTCAAAAACAACCGTTGGTCGTCTGTTTCTTACCGTTCGTCATATAGTTGGGTTTATTCAAATCAATAGTTAGGATTTTTATGTTATGGTTACAATTGAACATAAATAAAGTTAAAATAGATCACCCATGAAAATCTTGTCAAATCATTTATTTAAAATTTGTCTGCTGTGCTTTTTCATATTTACAATAGGGCAGGTTTTGGCGCAAATTCCGCAGCAAATGAATTACCAGGGGGCCGTACGTAATAATAAAGGCGAACCCATAGTCAACCAGCCCATCACTATCAGGCTAAGTATTCTGGATAATGGCCCCAATAGTGCATCTGTTTATACAGAAGTAAGGCAGCTGAGTACTAATGCGGTTGGATTATATAGCGTGGCGATAGGTAAGCCGGAAGGAATACAAAACAAAACCGGGGACTTTACCCAAATTAATTGGGGAATTGGTGTCAAATACCTCAAGGTAGAAGTTGATCTGGAAGCTGGAAATAATTTTACTACCGCGGGAGTTAGTCCGCTTTTAAGTGTGCCTTATTCGCTTTATGCAAAATACGCAGAAAACGGACCGATAGGCCCTCCCGGACCGGCTGGGTTATCTGCCTACGAAATATGGGAAGGCTTGCCCGGTAACGATGGCAAATCTCTAACAGAATTTTTGGCAGGCTTAAAAGGTGCCGATGGTTTATCAGCCTACGAAATATGGGAAGGATTGCCCGGCAACGACGGAAAAACCATACAGGAATTTTTAGCTGGTTTAGTAGGCCCGGCCGGTGCAAGTGGCTTATCTGCCTATGAAATTTGGCAAGGATTGCCCGGCAACGACGGTAAAACTTTGGAAGAATTCTTAGCCGGCTTGGTTGGCCCTCAGGGTCCGCCGGGACCAGCAGGAGGCGGAACCGGTACCTTAACCAATAGCCATATTTTAGTTGGGGATATCAATAATGCACCCGCAGATGTTGCCCTTTCCGGGGATGCCACCATTAACAATACCGGTGCCCTAACCATTGCCGATAATGCAGTAACCCTGGCTAAAATGGGCACAGCCGGCGATACCGATGCCAATAAAATATACATCACCAATGCAGTGGGCGACCCGCAGCTCGTCGATAAAAATTTATTTTCCTGGAACGTAAACGGTAATACAGGAACTAATTCTACGCACTTTATAGGAACAACAGATGTGGCTACTTTAAGATTTAAGGTAAATAATAAACCCGCTGGTAGGCTAACTAATTTTGATAGGGTTACTGCTTTAGGTGTTGATGCAGGTATTAATGCTTTAGAAGATGGTACTACACAGTATAGTTTGTTTCTGGGTTATGGTGCTGGTAGAACCCTAACCAATTCTGAATTTAGTGTATTTATTGGTTCACGTGCAGGAGCAGCTTTATTTAACTCTGTCAGTAATACCATTATTGGGGCTCAGGCTGCTAATAATGCCAGTTTTGCAGAGCGAAATACCTATATCGGAGCCTCAAGTGGAATTAATAATAATGGAGCCGATAATCTATTTTTGGGTTATAATTCGGTAGCTTTTGGTAATACCGCAATTTCAAAAAGTGTATTTATAGGAAGTGAGACAGGTACTTTGAGTGCTTTGCCGTTGGTTAATTCTATAGCCATAGGTTATAAAGCCCAGGTTGATGCAGATAACAGTATGGCTTTGGGGGGTATTGGCGAAAATGCGGTAAAAGTAGGTATAGGTACTACTGTTCCCACCCAAAAATTACATATCAAAGATGGGCATATCCGATCTGAGCAAACCATTCCGCCAACTACCCAATTTAATGTAGCTAATGGATTTACAAGTGTAGACTTAATGCCTGGTGCAACCGATGTAAGGGGAACTTTCGTTATCAGAGGACAATCTGCAGATTTTGCTAACTACAGCATCATTCAGCTTAATTTGAACATGCCGGCAACCAACAGTCCGGTGGTAAGCATTACCCCGGCAAACTTGGCTGCAGCACAATCAGATTATTATGTAGAGCAAACATCCAATGGTTTTTTACTTTACATCAAGGGGAAAACCGCAGTGATAACCGATCCGAAATATCATTACATCATCATAGAATAATTGCTTTCAGCATGTTTTTAAAGATTTTGATATACCAACCGTCGGCTAAAAGCTACCATTGGTCGGCCGTTTTCATCCACTCGTCAAATAGTTAATTAAACTGCAATCAATATGTAAGATTTTTACGTTATGGTTAAAGTATTCTGACCTAAATATTAACACAAATAAAATCGACCGATGAAAATTTTTAACAACTACTTATTCAAAATTATTTGCTGTCTGTTTCTGGTGTTTGTAGCCAGACAGGCTGTTGCACAAATTCCACAGCAAATGAACTACCAGGGTGCAGTTCGTGATGCAGGCGGAAAGGCCATTGCAAACAAAGAGATTACCATTCGTTTAAGCATTTTAGATGATGGGCCAAATAGTCAGGTTGCATATAGAGAGACTAGAAAAGTAACTACAAACACTGCTGGTTTATACAGCATCGCTATTGGTAGCGCCGGGGCCGAAAATCCAATTGGTGATTTTACCCAAATTAATTGGGGTACAGGTGCCAAGTATTTAAAAGTAGAAGTGGATTTAGAAGCCGGAAATAATTTTACACTTGCCGGTGTCAGCCCTTTATTAAGTGTGCCCTATGCCTTGTATGCTAAATTTGCAGAAAATGGTCCGGTAGGTCCACAAGGACCGCAAGGCCCTCCAGGACCACAGGGAGAAATAGGTTATACCGGCGGTAACGGCGTTCCCGGAGCTCCCGGTACTCCGGGCATTGGCGATACTGTAGATATGTACGTAGATAATAACACCGGAATAGTGTACGTCAGAGATCCTAATGATACAAATAATTGGCTGCCCTTAACCGGGGCACAAGGCGAAGCTGGTCCGCAAGGAATACCCGGCGTAGCAGGTCCAGCAGGAGCAGAGGGTCCGGCAGGTCCCATAGGTCCGCAGGGTCCTGTAGGACCTCAAGGAGAAATAGGTTATACCGGCGGTAATGGTGTTCCCGGGGCACCTGGTACCCCAGGAATTGGCGATACCGTAGATATGTATGTGGATAACACCACCGGTATTGTTTATGTCAGAGATCCCAATAACCCCAATAACTGGCTTCCACTAACCGGAGCACAAGGCCCAATCGGCCCTCAAGGCCCCACAGGCCCCCAGGGCGAAATTGGCTATACCGGTGGTAATGGTGTTCCCGGCGCACCCGGCACTCCCGGAATTGGAGATACCGTAGATATGTATGTAGATAATAATACCGGTATTGTTTATGTCAGAGATCCCAATAATCCAAACAACTGGTTGCCCCTAACCGGTGCACAAGGTGAAGCTGGTCCGCAAGGGCCTGTCGGGCCCGAGGGTTTACATGTTATTGGTGCCTATATTGATGCTAATGGTCACCTAAATCTAAACATGAGCAATAATAATCTTATCGATGCAGGATTAGCGATCGGGCCTACTGGTCCGCAAGGAAATGCAGGTGTTGCTGGTCCTGAAGGCCCACAGGGTGTTCCTGGAATTAATGGTAGAACAATTTGGAATGGTTCCGGAGGCCCACCTCCCGCAGGTACGGGTTTGCAAGGAGATTTTTATATTGATACCACAAACTCAAGATTATATGGCCCAAAATCATCTGACGCAACTTGGGGACTGATTCCCTTCGTTTCTTTAATTGGCCCAGTCGGTCCTGCTGGTCCTGCTGGCCCGATAGGGCCACAGGGTCCTGAGGGTCCAGCAGGAGATAGTCAGCTGATTTTAGGAGATGGGAAAGTTTATGTAGGTGATGCAAGTAGTAACGCCATAGCAGTATCTATAAGTGGAGATGCAACGATTACAAACACCGGTGTAATAACCATTGCTGATGGTGCTATCACTCCGACTAAAATGGCCATTGGTCCTCCCAATATGTTTTATGTAACGGGTCCTACAGGAGCAACTGGTTTTGGTACAATTAATGATATAGGCTGGTCTTTACAGGGTAATTCAGGTACCGCTGATGGTACTCACTATTTGGGAACCAGCGATGACCAGCCACTGGATTTTAGAATTAGAGATAGAAAATCGGGTAGAATTACGGATGAAGAAAAAGGTGAAACCACATTTGGTTATTTAGCCGGAGAAGCGGGCACTGGTTTGTTAAATAATTCATTGTATGGCTACCGGGCTGGTCAGGGATTAATTTTTACAAGTAACTTTAATACCCTGATGGGTTCATCATCCGGATATAGATTAACGACCGCATCCTCCAGGAATACTGCTCTGGGTGAATCGTCATTGTCCTGGCTGGGTACAGGGAACGATAACGTGGGGCTTGGTCAGGCTGCAGGTTTTAATCTCTCCTCTGGAAATCATAATGTGTTTCTGGGTCGTAACTCGGGTTTGGGAACTTCCGGTGCAGGAAATAACTTGGTTTTAATTGGTGATAATGCTTTGGCAAGTGCCGGGATAACTAATGCGGCAGCCATTGGTGCAAATGCTGCGGTAACAAATAGTAATAGTATTGTTCTTGGAGGTACAGGTGCTAACGCAGTAAATGTAGGTATCGGAACTAATTCACCAGCAGAAAAGCTAGATGTAAGTGGAGGAAATATCAAAATTACCAATGGTCATTTCCTTTCATCTACCAATAATCCGCCAGATATTTCTACACTTTTCCCATCAAATGGTGTAACCGGAATAAACTATGGTGCTATTGCAACAACAGATGTAAAAGGACAGGTTATTGCTGTGGGTTCAAATAATATAACAGGATATTCTGGTTTGCGTGTGCAGTTTACCACAGCCTACAACACAGCACCTTTAGTAACCATCACTCCGGCTAATCAGCAGGCAGCAGATTCGGAATATTATGTAATCTGTACGGCAAATAATTTTAGTATCTTTTTTAAGAACAGAACGGCAGGAATGAATGCAGCCGCATTCAACTATTGGGTAATTGAATAGGTAGTTATAAATAAAATAAGCTCATGAAAATAAAAATAATCGGTATTGGTATCTTATTAATAGGAGCTGCTTTGGGTACAAGTAAGGCCCAGGATAATTTACCCCAAATTGTTAATTCTGCTTCTAATTATACCCAAGTAG
>CAZFAE010000073.1:0-5177 GCA_964516035.1 uncultured Sphingobacterium sp. | reverse complement strand
GAGATTTTTTATTTACCGTCATTTCGAATTGCCGGTAGGCGATGAGAAATCTCAATTAGTCCCCGGCAACTTGTTGAAAGTTGAACCTCCATCCTTCAACAAGCTAGGGGTTGAAAATTTCCTGAGAAATATTGCTTACTTATCTTTTACACAACGAACAGAAAGACCAAGCCTTGCTGGGGTTGTTCCTGATCCAGCAAGTTCTTTAGAATTGGTTTTGTCTAAACTATTCTCGTTATTCATAAAGTATAAAGTTGGATAAATAGTTCCGGGGTATAAGTCTGTAGTCCAAGCCAGAAATGCATATTTTTGTCCATTATCTGTACCGTCCACTGCCCAAATGTCACCTGCGGGCATTGCGCTAAAGCCCCATTCATTAGTACTAGTAGAAGGGTTTCCAATCCAATGTTCTGTACCCGCTGCTTTAAGTTTACCACCTGCTACTGCACTGCCGCCTAATTCATTGATTAATTCGGCATAATCTGCATCTGTGGCTACATGCCAACCTTCGGGTGCCAGCTTTCGCTTATCCATTACCGCATACCAGTTATAATAAGATCCGTATAATTTCTCATATGAAGGTTGAAAAGCTCCTGTATTCAGTGCTATCCAGGCATTTGGTTCAGTTACCAATTGTATGGACTCTCCGTTTCGGTACTTAGTAGTTCGCAAGTTTTCGGCCATCCAGATTTGGTTGCCAATTTTTACCGTTTTGTACACGTTTCCGTCTACATCTGTTACCGTCATTGTATTATCTTTATCTTTTTTACAGTAAACAGTAAGAAATAAGGCAGCCATGGCTGCAAGTACTAAGGTTTTTGAGTTTAGTATATTTTTCATGCTTTTAATAACGCTTGGCAGGTTAAAATAGTATTGAGTAGTGAGGTTTTTTGTTTGCCGTCATTTCGAATCCCGTATGTACGGGATGAGAAATTTCAAAAGTACTTGGAGCCGCCGAAAGGTGAAGCGCTCATAGTATTGAGTAGTTAGTACATAGTATTTAGGCAGGGTGCTTATTCAATGTATACAACTCGTAACTCGTAATTTTACAACTCGAAACCCTAAAAGTTAAATCCGATTGCAGCGGCAGTCCCGATTCATCGGGACTAGAGTGGAAAGCGGGACTGGAGGGGCTAAAGGGTTTCCGGTTTTTGGTTTTCAAAATATTTAGATGCTGCTAGCTATTTTTGAAAAGAAACACTATATTTGCGCCTCATAAAATTTATAAAAACAAATTAATTAACACATGTACGCAATAGTAAATATAGCCGGACAGCAATTTAAGGTTGCTAAAGACCAGCATCTTTTTGTACACCGTTTACAGGGAGATGAAGGCGCTAGTATTGAATTTGACAATGTATTATTGGCAGAAGATGGTGGTAAATTTAAAGTAGGTACGCCTAGTTTAAAAGGTGCTGTGGTTTCGGCTAAGATATTGTCTCATTTAAAGGGAGATAAAGTGATTGTTTTCAAAAAGAAACGCCGTAAGGGTTACAAAAAGAAAAACGGTCACCGTCAGCAGTTCACCAAAATCCAGATTACTGGTATTAAATTTTAATTAGACATTCATTTAGCGCAGTTTAATCTGCTCGTAATTTAAAAGATATGGCACACAAAAAAGGGGCCGGTAGTTCCAGAAACGGTCGTGAATCGCATAGTAAGCGTTTAGGTATTAAAATTTTCGGCGGTCAGTTGGCCATTGCCGGAAATATCATTGTACGTCAGCGTGGTACTCCGCACCACCCAGATAAAAACGTTGGTTTAGGTAAAGACCATACGCTTTTTGCTTTGGTTGATGGTACGGTTGTTTTCAGAAAGAAAGCAGATAACAAATCTTATGTTTCTGTTCTTCCTATTGAAAGTGCTGCTGCTGCTCCGGCTAAAAAAGCGGCTGCGCCTAAGGCTGCTGCTGCTCCGGTTGTAACCGAAGAAGTTGCTGTTGAAGCAGCTCCGGCTACTGAAGCTCCGGCAAAGAAGGCTGCTGCACCTAAAAAGGCTGCTGCGCCTAAAGCTGCTGCTGCAAAAGCACCGGCTAAGAAAGCTGCTCCGAAGAAATAATTGGGTTAAGCCAATTGAAAAGCCCTCTCTGAGTTTTCGGAGAGGGCTTTTTGGTTTTACGTCATTTTGATTCGCCGGCAGGCGAAGAGAAATCTCAATTAAATATTTGGAGTTATCATTTCGCTTTGTGGAGACACAAACCGAGGCCAAGGGGTGAATTTTACCTCCCCCAACCCCTCCTAAAAACAGGAGGGGAGGCTAAATTGACAAAACGGTAATCTTAATGATTGGAGTGTGAGACTCCAAATGATTGGCCATCCAAAGAGACGCTAAAGATGAAACTTCGGACAGTATGTAGAACTCGTAATAAATAATAGTTAACTCGTAATTATAGACTAGAACAAAGGATCTTCATCCATATCATCCATACGAGAAGGTTTGATGATGAAGTTATTGGGTTTTTCGAAACCCTGGGAAGGCGCAATACCAGCCATTGGATCACTATTACCAAAGCCGCCAGGATTTGAATAATCTTCTTCCAAATCAACAAATTTCACGTATTTACCCACAAAACGTAGCGGAACGGTTCCGGTTTCGCCATTACGGTGTTTGGCAATAATTACTTCGCCAATACCCAAAGTAGAGCGTCCTTCCTCATCTTCTTCCAAACCATAATATTCTGGACGGTATAAGAACAATACCATGTCGGCATCCTGCTCAATAGAGCCCGATTCACGTAAATCGGAAAGCATGGGCTTTTTGCTGCCACCCGGACGGTTTTCTACGGCACGGCTCAATTGCGATAGTGCAATAACCGGTACGTTTAATTCTTTAGCTACCGATTTTAAAGCTCTTGAAATACTACCAATCTCCTGCTCACGGTTACCGCCGCCTTTACCTTCGCCTTTACCGTGCATTAGCTGCAGGTAATCGACAATAATCATTTGGATGTCGTATTGCGCCTTTAAACGTCGGCATTTGGCTCTGAATTCGAAAATGTTCAGTGCCGGTGTATCATCAATAAATAAAGGCGCTTCTGTTAATTTGCCAATTTTAGAGTGTAATTGCTGCCATTCCCATTCGGCGAGGTTGCCTTTACGGATTTTTTCCTGTTCAATTTCGGTTTCGCCAGATATTAAACGGTTAACCAATTGAACGGATGACATCTCCAAAGAGAAAACGACTACCGGTTTATTAAACTGAACCGCGGCATTACGGGCACAGCTTAAAACGAAAGCGGTTTTACCCATCGCCGGACGTGCTGCAATGATTACTAAATCTGAAGGCTGCCAGCCGGATGTAATGCGGTCTAAGGCGGTAAAGCCCGAAGGCACACCGGTTAAACCATCTACTTTATCTTTTAATTTTTCTAAAGAGTCTAATGATTCGCGGATGATGTCATCCATTTTACGTGAATCGCGGCGCAAGTTGTTTTGCGCAATTTCAAACAGGTTTTTTTCTGCATTATCCAACAGATCGAAAATATCTGTGGTGTCTTCGTAAGCACTATTGATAATTTCTGTAGAGATTTTAATGAGCTCCCGCTGAATAAATTTTTGCGAAATAATACGGGAATGGTATTCAATATTAGCCGCCGAAGCTACCCGGTTGGTGAGTTCGGTAATGTAATAAGCTCCGCCAATCATTTCTAAATCGCCTTGTTGGCGCAGTTGAGCTGTAACGGTTAAAATATCTACCGGCGATGATTTCTGAAACAGGGTATGGATAGACTGAAATATTTTCTGATGACTGTCTTTGTAAAATATCTCTGGTTTTAAAATGTCAATTACGGCAGAAAGTGCATCTTTTTCGAGCATCAGGGCACCCAATACCGCCTCTTCTAAATCGACCGCCTGAGGAGGCAGTTTGCCTAAACCGCTCACCAGGTTATTTAAGCGGGTTCTGCTAGTGGTAGCGGGCTTTTTAGTTTCTCGGCTAAATTCTTGTTCGTTGTCTAGGCTCATGTATCAAAAATATAGATTTTAAAAAAAGGGTTCTGATTAAGTTCTACACAATGATAATGCATCATAAAATAGACTTTAGGCCAGCTTCCTGATTGCCACTGTGCTATTCACAAGCGATGTGGATAAGCTGTTGATAAAGTATAAAAATACGCCAATTTAGACTATTTATCAAGATGTGTAAAATTACCGATCATGTTAATATCTCCTTTAACCTTTAGTTTAAATTCATCAAAATTCCCCCTCAAATTAAATTATAATTACCTTTGAACTCACCAATTTCAGGAATATGTACACGAACTCCCCCAGGCCTAAAAGAGAAAACAACCAAATGGTTTTTGGTATTAGGGCGGTTATTGAGGCCATTAAAAGCGGGCAGGAGATTGAGGGTTTGTACATTCAAAGGGGTTTGAGG
This sequence comes from uncultured Sphingobacterium sp., assembly GCA_964516035.1. Lineage (GTDB taxonomy): Bacteria > Bacteroidota > Bacteroidia > Sphingobacteriales > Sphingobacteriaceae > JAIPAN01. The sequence goes on along the minus strand of CAZFAE010000073.1, from coordinate 803 downwards.
GGCGATATTTTTCATGAATTAAAGGAGCTGATGGTTGAATATCAGTTGCAGGCCCAGCAGGTTCCGGTTGAAAAACTGAACCGGATTACCCTTAAAAATCATCAGGGGGTTATTGCTTTTATTTCGCCTATTACGTATCATAAAATAGAAGATATCATTCCTCAGATTTATGAAAAAGGGGAGACGCCACTTATTTTAATTTTAGATAATATTACCGATGTACGAAATATGGGCGCTATTGCCCGTACGGCCGCCTGTGCCGGTGTGCATGCTTTGGTGGTGCCTACCAGAGGTTCGGCTCAAATTAATCCGGATACGATTAAAACTTCTGCCGGTGCTTTATATACCATTCCGGTTTGCCGCCACGATAATTTATTGAAAGTGGCCCGTTTTTTACAAGAATCTGGTTTACAGCTGGTGGCTTGTACCGAAAAAACAGACGATTTGCTTTATAAGCCTGATTATACGGTGCCTATTGCAGTGGTTATGGGTTCTGAAGAAGACGGTATTTCAAATGAACTGATTCGTATTGCCGATCATTTGGCCAAAATTCCGATGTTCGGAGAAATTGAATCCTTAAACGTTTCGGTTTCTGCCGGGGTTATTTTATATGAGGCGGTAAGGCAGCGACTCAGTTAGTATTTAGTAGTTAGACTTGAAGTTGATCATTAGTATCATAAAAAAATCTAAATTTCGAATAAATAATTATATCCTTAATCTGTAACATACAGTCTTCAATCACCATCCCAATACTAAATACTAAATACTAAATACTAAATACTAAATACTAAATACTAAATACT
>CAZFAE010000072.1:0-5477 GCA_964516035.1 uncultured Sphingobacterium sp. | reverse complement strand
CGTGGTGTTTACGCCCACATCCGAAGTCACTAAAATTTCTTCTAACTCATCCAGTACGCTATCGTCAACCGTAGTTTTACCCACAATAGCCTTGGTTATTTTGGAAAAGATGCCTGCTTTGGTTTTTTCTAAGCTCTTGGCTAATTCCTGTTTGTCTTCCAGTTCTTCTGGTTCAACCGTGGTTTGAATGGGTTCAATTACAAGTTCTGCAGGGGTTTCGATTACGCTTTCTACTACAGGTTCAGCCTCTGGTTCAATTACGATTGGTTCAGCAATTGCCTCTGCAATAACTTCAGGTTCTGGCTCAAGGCTTGTTTCGGCCGGCTTTTCTTCTTCTTGCAGTTCAAGGGTTTGCTCAATTTCGATTTCAATAGGCTGTTCTGCAGCCAATTCGGCGCTTGGTTCAATTGCCGGAGCAATGACTGGTTCCGGTGCTGTTTCGGCAGGTGTTGGTTCTGCAATTGGCTGGGCCACAGGTTCAGCTAGCGGTTCGGCAACAGGCTGTGGTTTTTTTCTAAATAGGTCAAATAATCCCATAATGCTAAATTAAACAAAAAAAGCCGCCCTCGATATGTCGGGGAGGCTTTCGTAAATGTTTTTACCGCTTAATTACTCAGCGTTCTGTAATTTGTTAAATTCAATCGCTTCTTTGATGTGATCGTTGTGTACAATTACTTCTTTAAAGCTGTATGCACCAGTTTTAGGAGATTTAGTCATGGTAATCACCTTTGAGTATTCTTTACCGGCACCGGTTTTAAGGGTTGCAACTACTTTCTTAGCCATGGTTTATGAGTTTAATATCGGTTGCCCGATTATAATTACTTAATTTCTTTGTGTACAGTTACTTTGCGTAATACCGGATTGAATTTTTTCAATTCCAAACGCTCTGTAGTGTTCTTTTTGTTTTTAGTAGTGATATAACGAGACATGCCCGGCATACCGCTTTCTTTGTGTTCGGTACATTCTAAAATAACCTGAACTCTATTTCCTTTCTTAGCCATTGCTGTATTCTTTTAAATCTCTTGGACTATATATATCCCTTTTTCAGGAATTTATTAATTACCGCGGTAATACCATTTTTTGTAATGGTTTTAATAGCTGAAGTGCTTACTTTCAGCGTAATCCAGCGGTCTTCCTCAGGAATGTAAAACTTCTTTACATGCAGGTTAGGGTAAAACTTACGATTGGTTTTCACGTTCGAATTTGATACGTGGTGACCTTTGATCGGCATTTTTCCTGTTAAATCACAAACTTTAGACATGGTGTTTAATTGTATTTAAGTCAATCATTCCCTTTTATCAAGGGCTTGCAAATATCAGGATTAAATATTTAATACGCAAGTGCTGCGAGTATTATTTAAATTATTTTGAAACTATCTTAAAAATGCAATTGGCTAAGTCAAGTATTGCTAGTTCAATTATTTCTCATTAAACTCGATAAATATTTAGTTGCATGAGCTTTCGCATTAATACATTCGAAGAATACCAGCAGGTTTACCAAAAAAGCGTGGAAGAACCAGAAATATTTTGGGCAGAAATTGCCGAAAATTTTAGATGGCAAAAAAAATGGGACAAAGTTTTAGAATGGGATTTTACCAAAGCCGATAGCCGCTGGTTTATTGGTGCTAAACTCAACATTACCGAAAACTGCATAGACCGCCACCTTGAAACGCAGCCTGATGCTACGGCCATACTTTGGGAACCGAATGATCCGGAAGAACATTTTCGTAAAATATCGTACAAAGAACTGCATACCAAAGTTTGCCAGTTTGCCAATGTGTTAAAAAACAATGGCGCCAAAAAAGGCGATCGCATTTGTATTTACATGCCCATGGTGCCAGAACTGGCCATTGCGGTTTTGGCCTGTGCCCGTATCGGTGCGGTTCATTCGGTAGTTTTTGGCGGTTTTTCTGCGCAATCTATTGCAGATCGTATTAATGATGCCCAATGCACTATCGTAATTACTGCCGATGGCGGATTTCGTGGTAACAAAGACATCCCACTAAAAAATGTAATAGACGATGCCCTGGTACAATGCCACTCGGTGCAAAAAGTAATTGTATTGACCCGCAGCCGTACCCCGGTTTCGATGATTAAGGGTCGCGATATTTGGTGGGAAGACGAAATTAAAAAGGTAGAAACACAGGGTAATCCCGATTGCCCGGCCGAGCCCATGGATGCCGAAGATGAACTCTTTATTCTCTACACCTCCGGCTCAACCGGAAAGCCAAAAGGCGTGGTGCATACCTGCGGCGGTTATATGGTGTACACCGGCTATACTTTTGCCAACGTTTTTCAATACAATCTGGGAGAAATATTTTTCTGTACCGCCGATATCGGCTGGATTACCGGGCACTCTTATATCGTTTACGGGGCGCTATCTCAAGGTGCTACCACACTCATGTTTGAAGGCGTGCCTACCTGGCCAGATGCCGGCCGTTTCTGGGATATTGTAGATAAATACAAAGTCAATATTTTATATACCGCACCCACGGCCATCCGCTCTTTAATGGGTTTTGGCGACGAACCGCTAAAAGGCAAAGACCTGAGTTCTTTAACCAAACTGGGTTCGGTTGGAGAGCCTATTAACGAAGAAGCTTGGCACTGGTTTGACGAAAAAATAGGCAAGGGCAAATGCCCAATTGTAGATACCTGGTGGCAAACCGAAACCGGCGGAATGATGATTACACCTATTTCTGGCATTACCCCAACCAAACCGGGATATGCCACTTTGCCGCTTCCGGGCATACAGCCTTGTTTGGTAGATGAACAAGGGAACGAAATTGAAGGCAATGGCGTAAGCGGAAATCTGTGCATTAAGTTTCCATGGCCGGGCATTATCCGTACCACTTATGGCGACCACGAACGCTGCCGCACCACTTATTTTGCCACTTACGAGAATAAATATTTTACTGGCGACGGCTGCTTACGCGATGAAGACGGGTATTACAAAATTACCGGCCGGGTAGATGATGTGATTAATGTTTCGGGCCACAGAATTGGTACTGCCGAAGTGGAGAACGCCATAAACATGCACGCCGATGTGATAGAAAGTGCTGTGGTAGGCTACCCCCATGATATTAAAGGCCAGGGTATTTATGCTTATGTGATATTAGGTTCATCGCTTCACGATCATGATTTAACACGCAAAGATATTTTGCAAACCGTAACCAGAATTATTGGGGCCATTGCCAAGCCAGATAAAATTCAGTTTGTTACCGGCTTGCCAAAAACCCGTTCGGGTAAAATTATGCGTCGCATTTTGCGCAAAATAGCGGAAGGCGAAACCGAAAACCTGGGAGATATCAGCACGCTGCTAGACCCTGGAGTGGTAGAAGAAATTAAGACAGGTGCTGCCGTATTGTAAGACAAAACCTTTAATTCGTATTTTAGCGGTGTGAAAAAAGAAAAACCCGTTATTCTGGTAGTAAATGATGATGGTATTGATGCCCCGGGTATCAAAGCCCTCATTGATATGATGATGCCCTTAGGTCAGGTGGTGGTTGTTGCGCCAGATAGTCCGCAATCGGGCATGGGCCATGCCATTACCATTGGCAAACCGCTGCGGTTGGATCAGGTGCATTTATATCCCGGTATAGAAATGTACAAATGCTCTGGTACGCCGGTAGATTGTGTAAAACTGGCTGTAAACAAGATTTTTAAAGGCAAAAAGCCCGATTTATGCGTTTCTGGTATCAATCATGGCTTGAATAATTCTATTAATGTAATTTATTCGGGTACCATGTCTGCCGCAGTAGAAGGAGCTATTGAAAGCATTCCATCTATTGGATTTTCTTTAGATGATTTTACTTACGATGCCGATTTTAGTCCATTATCTGCCACCATTCAGGCCATTGCCCGTCAGGTTTTAGCCAATGGTTTGCCTGCCGGAACTTTATTAAACGTTAATTTCCCGAAAGCAGAAAAAATTAAAGGCATTAAAATCTGCCGCCAGGCCAATGCCAAATGGGCCGAAGATTTTGATGAACGTTTGGACCCCTACAAAAGAAAATATTACTGGCTTACCGGTATTTTTCAGAACAACGATCAGGGCGAAGATACCGATGTTCATGCCTTAGAACAGGGTTATGCTTCGGTAGTTCCGGTACAGTTTGATATGACGGCCCATCATGCCATTACGCTTTTAAATACCTGGAATTTTGATGTTCAGGAAGGATAAATTTATTTTCGGATTACTGGGCGGTTTAATTTTGCCTGGCTTTGCATGGGCCTACGAAAACCTGATGAAGGATGATTTAGGTGTGCCGTTTCAAAATAAATCAACCTACTTAATTAGTATTGGGTTAAACCTGATATTGGTGCGCATCGCTTATAAAAAAGATTTTGATCATACCGGAAGCGGATTGATGTTTATCTCATTTTTGGCAGCTATCGCGATGTTTTACTTCAAATTACGCCCATGAAATACTATTTAATTGCAGGAGAAGCTTCCGGCGATTTGCATGGTGCCAATTTAATGAAGGCGCTAAAAGTAAATGATCCCGAAGCTGAGTTTCATTTTTTTGGTGGCGATTTAATGCAGGCACAGGGTGGCCAATGCGATAAGCATTATGCCGAAATGGCTTTTATGGGTTTTATAGAAGTGTTGGCCAATATTCGTACCATTTTTAAAAATATTAAACTGGCTAAAGAAAAGGTAGCGTCCTACCGGCCGGATGCTTTAATTCTGATAGATTTTCCGGGGTTTAACCTTAAAATTGCTGAATTTGCTAAAGAACAGGGCATTCCGGTACACTTTTACATTTCTCCTAAAGTTTGGGCCTGGAACCAGAAGCGGGTACTCAAAATCAAAAAAATAGTAGATCATTTATACTGTATTCTGCCATTTGAGGTCGATTTTTATAAAACCTGGGGCATGGAGGTAGATTATGTAGGCAACCCGCTGATGGATGCCATATCCGGCCATCAGGCCGATTCGGATTTCAGGAAAACACATCAATTATCTCCAAAACCAATTATCGCTTTATTGCCCGGCAGTAGGCGCATGGAATTGAAACATATTTTGCCGCAAATGATAGCGGTTTCTGATAGTTTTCCTAATCAGCAATGGGTAATTGCGGGTGCACCTAATTTTACCGAAGCAGATTATGCGCCTTTTATCGCCGGAAGGCCAATACCCGTGGTATTTAATGCTACGTATGATTTGTTAAAAAATGCACAGGCCGCTTTGGTTACTTCGGGTACGGCTACTTTAGAAACCGCTTTGTTGAAATGTCCGCAAGTGGTATTGTATCGCGGCAGCAAAATTTCGGTAGCCATTGCCCGCATGCTGGTTAAAATCAAATTTATCTCATTGGTTAATTTGATTATGGATAGGGAAGTGGTGAAAGAACTGATTCAGGAAGCAGCAAATCCGGCGCAAATTGCTGCAGAATTACAGCCATTGGTTCAAGATTCGGCTAAACGCGAACAAATGTTGGCCGATTATAAACTACTGGCCGATAAGGTGGGAGAAGC
>CAZFAE010000071.1:0-5534 GCA_964516035.1 uncultured Sphingobacterium sp. | reverse complement strand
GGCGCCCGTCCGGGAGCCCGCCGCGAAGTGGTAGAAAGTTATATCAAACGTTTAAAAGAGTTGGAATCGTTGGCTTTATCGTATCCTGGAGTTGAAAAAACCTTTGCCATACAGGCCGGCCGCGAATTGCGTGTAGTGGTAGAAAGCGAACGCATTACCGATGCTCAGGCTGAGGTATTGGCTGCAGATATTTCTAATCGTATTCAAACCGAAATGACTTATCCGGGACAGATTAAGGTTACGGTAATTCGTGAAACCCGTTCTGTTGCATTTGCTAAGTAATTTGTAAATTGAATTATGAAAAGTAAGCAAGAAGCCCGTTTGGTTGATATTTATTTCGCTCAATACGCCGAAAGTCATCAGGATCATACCAATAAAACCATTCATTGGATTTGTGTTCCGCTCATTGTTTTTAGTTTGTTTGGCCTGGTTTGGGCTATTCCATTTCCTCATTTGACATTTTTAGGTGAGTATAATGGTTTTGTAAATTGGGCTTCCTTTCTGATCGGATTTTCTATCTATTATTATTACAGACTATCTCCGGTGCTTTCTTACGCCATGCTATTGGTTATTTTTGCTTTTTCGGCGGGTATTGTAGGCTTAGAAAAATTAAACGAATTAAACGGCTGGCCGGCTATGTGGCAGGTTTGTTTAGCTATTTTTGTATTATCGTGGATAGGCCAGTTTATCGGTCATAAAATTGAAGGTAAAAAACCCTCGTTTTTAGATGATATTAAATTTCTCTTGATTGGTCCGATTTGGCTGCTGCATTTTCTGTTTAAAAAAGCAGGGTTAAAATATTAACTAATCATCCCCGAAGGGGTAAAATAATTTAAAAGGTTCTGCTTGTTTTGGCAGGACCTTTTTTGTTAACATGAAATTAACCTGAACTTGATGTTAGCTTTGTCCCAGCAGGGTCTCCTGCCGGGGACCCTGCTGTTTTGAATAAGATGGTAGACCTTTTTTGTTAACATGAATTTAACAAGGAGATGATTATAGCTTAATATATTGCTAACAGCCCGGTAACACGCTTCAGATATTTTTGTGAGAAATAAATAAGCTCACAATTGAAAAAGACAAACAACACACTCAAAGGATTACTGATCTTGCTATTCATCAGCTGTTCGTTCTTAACAGCATTAGCCCAGCAAAGCGGTAAAATTGCCGGTAAAGTAACCGACAAAAAAACCGGCGAAACCTTAATCGGTTTAACCATAAAAGTAAGTGGAACCAATGCAGGTGTATCTACCGACGTAGAAGGCCGGTATGTACTGAGTGGATTAACTCCCGGAAAGTATAGTCTCATTTTTTCTTATATCGGCTATCAGTCTAAATTAATTACCGATGTTGATGTAGCTGCCGGCAAAGTAATTCCGGTAGATATACAAATGGAAGAAGCCAATACACAAACCCTGCAGGAAGTAGTGATTACAGCCACTGTAAGGCAAGAATCTATCAGTGGTTTGTATGCCAAACAGCGAACCAACATTAGTATTTCTGATGGTATTTCTGCCGATCAGATTCGTAAATCGCCAGACCGTACTACCTCTGAAGTATTGAAAAGAGTAAGCGGAACCAGTATTCAGGACAATAAATTTGTGATTGTTCGTGGTTTGGCCGATCGTTATAACTCAACTTTGTTAAATAACGCAGTACTGCCAAGTTCAGAGCCAGATAAAAAAGCATTTTCATTCGATATTATTCCATCCAACATGATCGATAATATCGTGATCAATAAAACGGCTTCGCCAGAATTGCCAGGTGATTTTTCTGGTGGTGTAGTTCAAATTATTACCAAAGACGTACCAGAACAAAATTTCCTGAATTTTAGTGTGGGTACGGGTTATAATTCTATCTCTACTTTTAAAGATTTTGAATTGGGCCAACGCAGCAGCAAGGAGTTTTTTGGTTTGGTTGCGCCATTCCGTAATGTTCCATCGGCTATGCCTTCTACCAATGAGTTTAGAGAATTTTCTGCCCAGCAAAAAATCAATGCCGGTAAATTGTTCAGCAATAATTTCAGAACCAATGCTTTGGGCGGAGCAAATCCTACTCAAAATTACCAGGCCAATTTAGGTATTCGTAAAAGTTTAAAGAACGATGCCAGCTTAGGCGCTACGCTATCTTTAACTTATCGTAATGCAGAAAGTGCAACTATTTCAGAACGCTACGATTATGAAGCCTCGCAACAACAGTTCGATTTTAAAGACCAGGTATATAAACACAGTAATTCCTTGGGCGCATTGGCCAATATTGCTTATGTAAACGGCAACAGTAAGTTTTCATTCAAAAACATCTACAATATTTCGTCCGATAATTCTTACACTACACGAGTGGGTGAGCAATTTTTAGAGAAAGATTTAATCAAAGGCTATGCTTTAGATTATGTAAGTAAATCTTTGTTCAACACCCAATTAGAAGGGGACCATAAACTGAACTGGAAGAACCTGAAAGTAAACTGGAACCTGAATTATTCTTATACAGACCGTTTGCAGCCCGATTTAAAAGCGGTAAACTACCGTTTAGATTACGACCAGGGTGCAACAGAATACGAGGCCATTGTGCCCAACGGTACCCCATCTCGTACAGATGCCAGCCGCTTTTTTTCAGATATGTTTGAAGATAGTTATGGCGCAAGCGGTAGCGTATCGCTTCCCTTCACTTTTTTGAAAGAAAAAAGTGCTCTAAAATTGGGCTTTTTTAAACAATACAAAGTGAGAGATTTTGCGGCCCGTAAATTCGGCTACATTAAAAGTTTTGGTTCTTTCGATGCTGAATTGTTAAAACAGCCATTCAATCAGATATTTGATGCACAAAACATCAAGGTGGGCGGTTTTATTGTAGATGAAGGAACAGAAAACTCCGACCGTTATGATGCCGCTTCTGATGTAACAGCTGCTTATGCCCAGCTGGATAATAAATTAGGTGAAAAGTTGCGTTTAATTTGGGGTGCCAGATTAGAAGACGGCTACCAGTTGGTTAACACCTTCGATTTTACCGGCCAACGTTTACAGGTAGATAACAGTTTCCTGGATATTTTACCTTCACTAAACGCCACGTACAATTTCAACGAAAAATCAGTTTTCAGATTCTCTGCCTCACGTACCGTGACCCGTCCGGAATTGAGAGAATTAACCAATTTTGGTTTCTTTGATTACGTTTCGAAGCGAATTTTACAAGGTAACCCTGATTTAAAACGAAGCCAAAACACCAATATCGATTTAAAGTATGAAATCTACCCTGGCGGTGGTCAAATAATCTCGGTATCTGCTTTCTACAAATATTTTAAAAACCCAATTGAGCAGATTGTTTCTTCGGGAAGTGTAAGAAACATCACTTTCCAGAATGCCAAATCGGCCAAAACATCTGGTTTTGAAGTAGAATTCAGAAAGCGCTTAGATTTTATCGGCGAAGCCAATATTTTCAAAAATACGATTGCCTATACCAATGCTTCGGTCATATTCTCAACCGTAAACCTCAATAACCTGGTTTCAGAAGTTACTTCACGTTCACTGCAGGGCCAGTCGCCATATATTATCAACGCTGGCTTAATGTACACCAGCGCCAAAAATGATCTGTCTTTCAATTTATTGTATAACCGAATTGGAGAGCGTATTTCTGAAGTAGGCTACCAGGGCTACCCAGATATTTATGAACGCGGCAGAGATATCATTGACTTTCAGATGAGCAAGCGTTTGATGAAAAGTAAAGCCGAACTGCGCTTAAACCTGTCGGATATTTTAAATCAGAATATCATTTTCTACCAAAATATGAATGCCAAAAAAACCTATCAACCAGGCACAGATTTTCTGATGAACTCGGCACAAACCGGTAGAGGCATTTCACTCTCGTTTATTTACAATTTCTCATTAGAAAAAAACAAATAGCCCAGCGCTCTAATTATACAGACATTTTAATCAAAATCAAATGAAAAGAAACCAAATTCTCCTGATGATAGCTGTACTGGCCTTAAGTTTAGGAGCTTGCCGTAAAAAAGATTTATACGAACCCATTGATAACAGTCCCAAGCCGGCATCACTTTTAGAGGGCGATATTCTGGAAAATAAAACCTTAACCAACGATAGGGTATGGGTGTTGAAAGGCTTCGTGGTAATCAAAAATAATTCTGTTTTAACCATACAACCCGGTACCGTAATTAAGGGCGCCATCGGGCAAAAAAGTGCCTTGGTAATTGCACCTGGTTCTAAAATTATGGCTGATGGAACAGCCAATAGCCCCATTGTATTTACTTCTGGTAAAGCGCCGGGCAGTCGTGCGCCTGGCGACTGGGGTGGAATTATGCTTATTGGTAGGGCACCAACCAACCGTTCGGCTCCGGTTCCGGTTGAAGGCGGTATTGGTATCACCTATGGCACAGATAATATTGTTAACGACAATTCGGGCATTATGCGTTATGTGCGCATAGAATATGCCGGAATTGGCACCAACGATAGCGAGATTAATGCACTAACGCTTTATTCGGTGGGTAATGGAACTATTCTTGAGAACATTCAGACTATTTATGCCAATGATGATGCATATGAGTTTTTTGGCGGAACAGTGAATGCAAAAAACCTAATCGCTTATGGTACTGCCGATGATGATTTCGATTTCGATTTTGGCTACAGCGGCCATATACAATTCGCCGTTTCGTTAAGAGTTCCGGGATTTGTAGATGCCGCCGATGCCGGAAATGGGATAGAGTGTGATAACGATAAAGACGGTTCTGATGCCTTGCCTATTACTAAGCCGGTACTGTCTAATTTTACTTTAATTGGTCCAAACAATGCCGCCGGAACCGCTTCTTTCCATAATTATGGAAACCGCTGGAGAAGAGGAACTCAGTTTGTGTTCAATAATTCCATTCTTTTAGGTTCGCAAAAAGGAGGATTTTCTATCGAGTCTGATAAAAGCGCTAATTTTTATAAAAACGGTTCGTCTGAGTTTAAAAACAACCTAGTTGCACCTCATATTAATCCGTTTTTAAGTAGTTCAGCTGCATTTACTGCCGCAAATATGAGTGCTAAAGCTTTGGCAGAAGGTTGCGAAACTCTAACGCCAGCCAATGTGCAATTAACCGATCCATTTAATTTAAGTGCGCCTAATTTCTTGCCTGCAAATGGTTCGCCAGCTTTGCAGGGAACTTTTGTGCCTACTTCGGGTGCAGCTTCTGTAAACTATCGCGGCGCTTTTGGTTCGGTTAACTGGACTGCCGGCTGGGCCAACTGGACTCCGCAGCAAACGGTTTACCCGGATTAATTTTCGATTATCTACTTATCAAAAAGCCCCGACATTTGTCGGGGCTTTTTGTTTAAGCTAACAATGAAATAATTAAAACAAGATAATCAGCTAATTAACACATCAACCAATCAACATATCAATTTATTGCAGTTTTTCAATCATTTCTGCCGGGATATTTTCGATATCCACCACCAGAAAACCATCCAGGCTATCAGAAAATTTAGGATCGATATTAAAGCAAACAATTTTGCCATTTAAGGCAATATACTGGCGCAGTAAAACCGGCATTTTCA
>CAZFAE010000070.1:1266-5723 GCA_964516035.1 uncultured Sphingobacterium sp. | reverse complement strand
CAGGCTAAAACCCAGGTAGAATTGGCTCAAATGCAATATATGCTACCGCGATTAACCCGTTTATGGACTCACTTGGAGCGCCAAAAAGGGGGTATCGGGATGCGTGGCCCCGGAGAAACCCAAATTGAAACGGATAGACGGATTATCCTCCAAAAAATATCTTTATTAAAAGAACGCCTCGAAGAAATTGACAAGCAAAACGCTACCCAGCGTAAAAACCGACATCAATTAATTAGGGTGGCTTTGGTGGGTTATACCAACGTGGGGAAATCAACTATCATGAATATGATTTCCAAATCGGAGGTGTTTGCCGAAAATAAACTGTTTGCTACACTAGACACTACGGTTAGAAAAGTGGTCATCGAAAATCTGCCTTTTTTATTGTCAGACACGGTAGGTTTTATTCGCAAACTGCCTCACCATTTGGTAGAGTGTTTTAAGTCTACGCTGGATGAAGTTCGCGAAGCGGATATTTTGGTCCATGTGGTAGATATATCGCATCCAAACTTCGAAGACCACATGAATACGGTGAACGAAACCCTGAAAGATTTAGGTGCCATTGATAAAGAAACCATCACGGTTTTCAATAAAATCGATGTCTATCAGGTGGCGCCCGCCAACCCGGAAGAACCGGAAGCGTTACCCATGACACTGTCTGATTTTGAGAACAGTTGGATGGCCAAAAATAGCAGTCCGGCGATTTTTATTTCGGCCCTTAAAAAAGAGAATATCGAACAATTCCGTTCATTGCTTTATGAAAAAATAAAAGCGATACATACCGAGCGGTATCCTTACGATAATTTGCTGTATTAAATAGTTGAACGTCATTTCGACGATTTTTGAGGAAAAATCTCCCGTTCAAATGAGATTTCTCTTCCCGATAAATCGGGATTCGAAATGACGGCAGGATTAGGAATTATTTTACTTATTTTGTAATAGCGTGCAACAGCTCGCAAAACCTAGCTATGGAAAGTAAACGTCAACAAAAATTTGCCGGAGTAATACAACAAGATTTAGCTGAGTTGTTTCAGCGTGAAGGCATGAATTTTTTGCCTGATACCCTGGTAACCATCACTAAAGTACGGATGACGCCAGACCTGGCCATTGCCCGGATATTTTTAAGCTTTTTTAATTCGGCTAACACAGCGCTGGCTTTAAATACGGTAAAGGCGCATGCTGGGGAGATTCGCTATAAACTGGGCGCCAAAATTAAAAACCAGGTTCGTGTAATTCCGCAACTTGAATTTTTTGTTGATGATACCAATGAGTACGTGGACAAAATGGATAAGCTTTTTGACCAATTGAGTAAAGAACCACGCCAACCCGATGAGCAGGCAGACTAGAACCATTCGCGAACCAGTTAATTTTTACACGCATCTGTTTCCGGCCTTATTAGCTATTCCGGCCGCATTTGTGCTGTTTTCCCGCTCTACCAGCTCCATACAGGAATTTGCAGCTATTGTTTATGGTTTATGTACTGTGGTTTTGTTTGGTATCAGCGCTACTTACCACGGCTATCCGCAAACCGAAAAACAGATTCGGTTCTGGCAGAAATTTGACCATTGCTGCATTTATTTAATGATTGCGGGTTCTTATACGCCCACGGCTCTGCTCATTTTTGATGGCTGGATCCGCTGGTCGTTATTTGTCATGATCTGGTCTATTGCCCTGGCGGGATGCATTATTAAAATATTCAACCGCTTGCAGCATAAAGGCTATTCATTGAGCATTTACATCGGTATGGGCCTGCTCATTGTTCCACTATTGAGCGAAATGATAATTAAAGTGCCATTTGCAGCCATTGTATGGCTTTTAGTTGGTGGTTTTTTCTATATCGTGGGTACGTTTTTCTATTATCAGGATAAGCCTTATAACCGTTATGTGCACAGCCACGAGGTTTGGCATTTATTTGTAATCGGCGGAGCATTATCACATTACGTTTACAATTACCTGTATTTGTTTGTGCCGCAATTGACGTCTTAATTCAGAATTTCCTGAATATCTTCAGGGCTCAGTGATTTTTCAAAATGGTCTTCGGTGGTGATGAGTGATTCTGCAACTCTTTTCTTCCGGCCCTGTAAAGCCAGAATTTTTTCTTCCACGGTATCTTTACTGATGAATTTATAGATGAACACATTTTTCTGTTGCCCGATGCGATGTGTACGGTCAATGGCCTGCTGTTCAACTGCCGGATTCCACCATGGGTCTAGAATAAAAACATAATCGGCTTCGGTAAGGTTAAGGCCTACACCACCGGCTTTTAATGAAATCAGAAATAGCTGTAAATCTTTCTGCTGCTGGAAATTTTCTACCACTTCGCCCCGGTTTTGAGTTTGCCCATCCAGATAAGCGTAGGCTATATTTTCCCGATCGAAATGCTTGCGGTAAATTGCCAATTGCCTTACAAACTGAGAAAAAATCAACACTTTATGCCCGTTGGCTAAAATGTTTTCCAGCGTATGAATTACGTTTTCAAACTTGCCAGATTCACCTTCAAAATCTTCATCAATCATTAAAGGATGGTTGGCAATTTGGCGCAATTTGGTTAAGCCTTGCAGTACCTGCACCTGACTTTTGTTAAACGTGCCGTCTTCCACACTTTTTAATAATTCGTTCCGGTAGTCCGATTTTATCTGCTCATAATATTCACCCTGTTCGGTAGTCATTTGGCAATAAAATACATGCTCTGTTTTGGGCGGCAATTCGGTGGCTACCTGCATTTTATTTCGGCGAAGCACAAAAGGTTTAATTAAGGCCTGCAGTTTCTGTGCTTTTTCCTCGTCTTTCTTTTTCTCAATCGGGTACACAAATTCTTCCTGGAAATAACGCTGCGAACCCAATAAACCCGGATTGATAAAAGACATCTGAGTCCATAAATCGTTCACCGAATTTTCAATAGGGGTACCGCTCAGAATTAATTTGTGTTTTGATTTTAATTGTTTGATAGCCTTAAATGCTTTAGAAGCGGCATTTTTAATGTTTTGGCTTTCATCTAAAATGATGTAATGGAAAAACATCGAACTCAAAATATCAATATCTACCCGGCTAATCCCGTATGTGGTAAGTACCAAATCGTAATTGGCAAAGTGTGCTATTTCTTTATTCCGGAAGGCACCGGTATAATTCAAAATTTTTAAATCGGGTGCAAATTTGGCTGCCTCCCGCTCCCAGTTATAAATGAGCGAAGTGGGCATAATAATGAGCGAAGTGGCTCCGCCATCAGGGTTTTCTTCTTTAATTTTTTGCAAAAGCGCCAGAGTTTGTACGGTTTTACCCAAACCCATATCGTCGGCCAGGCAGCCGCCAAAATGATAATCGCGTAAAAAGTTAAACCAGTGGTAACCTGCCGTTTGGTAAGGCCGCAGAGTTCCCTTAAAACCATTGGGGAGGCTAATTTCATCAATACCTTCAAAATTAGCCAGCTTTTGAAGTTTGCGGTCCATGCTAATGCTGGCCAGTTCAGAACTGGCAAAATCATTCACTAAACCAATATGGTGTTTCTTTAATCGGAGTTCATGGTTTCCCTCAGAAAAATGTAGCAGGTTGGCATATTGCGAAAACCATTTTTCGGGGATAACGGCCACTTCGCCGGAAGGCAAAATAAACTCCCTTATTTTATTCAGAATATGATTTTTTAGTTGAATAAACGGGATTTCGTAAGGCCCAAACCAAACCGTGGCTTCAATATCAAACCAATCGTTATTCTCTTTAATTTCCAGGTTTATGCGGCTGTTGCCGAAAACAAAACGCTTTTCGCCTTCGGCTTGTTCCAGCTCAAAACCATTTTCCAGTAACCAGTCGTGGTTTTCGTTCAGCCATTCAATTACGCCAAAAGCATGTTCATCTTCATGGGCATAATGGCTCAATTCCAAATGAGTAAAAATACCTTCGGCGGGTTTTAAGCCTAGCTCCAGTAAGCCCTGAAGTTTGGTTTTCTCCCAAGAAAAAGAGCGCTTAATGCGATGAAAAAGATAATCGTCATCTTTCTTTTCCATTCTTACCGAAACTTTTTTCCCCTGATCTGCCGGAAAAATATAGTTGCCATAACGGAAGTATAACTGCAATTGCGAAAGTCCGCCCGAAAGGTAAAGCACTTTTAAAATGGGCGTAGCCTCGTGTTTTTCAGTTTGAATACTGAAGCCTTCGGCATAAACTGCATGTTTCTCAATAAGTGGAGCAACAAATTTTTCGAAATAGGTTTTTTCTGATGATTTTGGGATGGAAATAAAGCGCTTATTCAGAAAAGGCTGTAGTTTTTTGCCCTCCAGTTCATCATCAAAATAATATAAAGTATCATCCAAAAGCAGCCATGCCGGCTGATTGCAAATTACCTGAGCATCTTTAAACATAAATTCGATACGCTGACCCTGGTATTTGATGGTGGGAAAATAGCGGGTTTCCGTTTCGTTTTTGCGAAAATGAAACAATACACTGGCCGATTCTGTGGCAAAAGAAAG
>CAZFAE010000070.1:0-1166 GCA_964516035.1 uncultured Sphingobacterium sp. | reverse complement strand
TTCTACGCCGCGTTCAAAAGTGCGAACGGCGTATCCGCCTTCAATTTCTTCGATAAAATTCACATTAATTCCCTTTTCCCGGTAGGTATCATTATTTCTGATGGCTTTACCAGCTTCAAAAACATCCATTTGGTCCAGGTTCACAACGCTTTTTACATAATGTGGCGACCCTGTATTGAGCACCCAGGCATCGCCATCCCGGTTAATCACATCCACATCTAGCATTTGCAGGCTTACCCAATTCCCCTCGGCTGAAATTTTGGCATAATGAGGTCCATCTACTGCCAAAAAGGTAGTCTCTCTATCAATTAAACCTAGTTTTTTTGCAAAAGCCACGGTGCAGCGTCCGCCATTGCCGCACATGCTGCTGGGCTGGCCGTCGGCATTATAATACACCATTTCAAAATCATAACCGGGTGTAAGCTGTAAGAGAATTAAACCATCGGCGCCAATTCCAAAACGGCGGTCGCAAAGTTGCTTAACCCAATCCGGATTGCGGTGGTTGATGGTGTTTTCGCGGTTATCAATAACCACAAAATCGTTGCCTGCGCCCTGATATTTAAAGAAATTCATGATTTATAATCCTCATACAAGATTACAAAAATTTAGGCTAAACGCATCCATTCCACCCGGTTTTGCAATCGCAGGTTTTAGGTTTAACAATTTTTAACACTATTCTGATGAATAAGCTATAGGAAATACCGTTGTACTGGTATTAAATTTGAATACGTTAAATCAATAATCACTATTATGACAAAGAACGATATGAAAAAATTTGGATTGATGTTTTTAACTGCCTGTTTAGGCGGAGTATTTACGCTTGGCGCTTATAAATTGATAGAGCATAAAATAGACGACCAGGCTTCGCTCAGCGAAAAACAAAGCGTTTATTTTGCGAGCAATCCCGGTAGCATTACCTCTTCTACCGGCGATTTAGATTTTACACAAGCCGCCGCCGCCGTAACACCGGCCGTGGTTCATATCAAAACCACCTATTCTGGCGGAGTTGGTCAGAGCCAGGGAATTGACCCATTTGAAGATATGTTTCGTGATTTCTTCGGCAATCGCCGCCGTTCACAAGGCCCGCAAATGGCTTCCGGTTCGGGCGTTATTTTATCTGAAGATGGGTATATCGTAACCAATAACCATGTGGTAGAAAACGCAGA
>CAZFAE010000069.1:0-5738 GCA_964516035.1 uncultured Sphingobacterium sp. | reverse complement strand
CCAAGCCATCAGCACCACGGCCCCCAATACCGGACAAATATTAAAATGGAACGGTGCAGAATGGACACCGGCTGAAGACGCAGGAGGAATTGGAGCCCAAGGCCCTAAAGGAGATATCGGACCAGCTGGACCAACTGGCCCCCAAGGAATACAAGGTGTTGCCGGCTCCGCAGGAGCCAATGGTGTTGATGGGGTACAAGGTCCTATTGGTTTGACAGGAGCAACCGGTCCACAAGGAGCCACCGGTGCCGTAGGTTCAAAAGGAGATGCCGGCGCACAAGGTCCTGTGGGTGCAAATGGCACCAATGGAACAAACGGTGCCAATGGCGCAGATGGAGCCCAAGGTCCTAAAGGTGATAAGGGCGATACGGGTGATCAGGGCCCGAGCGGAATACTAGATTTAGCTGCCCCCGGTACGGCCGGTAATGTGCTCACTTCTAATGGTTCGAATTGGATATCGGCAGCAAGCATTGTAGCCGGCGATTTTGTGGATTTAACTACCAACCAAACGGTAGATGGGTTAAAAACCTTTACGAGCAATGACGGCCTTTTAGCCCTTGGAAATATAGGTATTGGGAATGCCTCCTCATTAGGAACCGGTACTCGGATGATGTGGTATCCTAAAAATGCTGCATTTAGAGCAGGTGGCGTTACCGGCACCAAGTGGGATGATGTAGAAATCGGTACATATTCTTTTGCAAGCGGCTCAGAAACCAAAGCCAGCGGTGCATTCGCTACCGCCATGGGCTACAATACCGAAGCAGGGGAACAATTTGCCACTGCGATGGGTAGCGAAACAAAGGCCAGCGGTGCAATTGCTACCGCCATGGGCTATTCCAGTATAGCAAGTGGTGAAGGTTCCACCGCGATGGGGAATAGTACTAAAGCAAGTGCCTCGGCATCTACTGCCATGGGTTACCTGAGTAAGGCCAGTGGCTGGGCATCTACAGCCATGGGTGTGGCAACTCATGCACCATCTTTTGCAGAAACTGTTATCGGTGTAAATAATACTACATACATACCTCGAGACTCTGTGAGTTTTAATCCTGCCGACCGTTTGTTTGTGATTGGTAATGGAGTTTCTGAGCTAGAAAAAAGCGATGCCTTGGTAGTGCTCAAAAACGGCAACACCAGAATTAATGGCCAATTAACTGCTGCTGGAATTACTTACCCGAATGTTGATGGTTCTGCCGGCCAAGTACTAAGCACTGATGGAAACGGTCAGGCTAGCTGGCAAACTATAAATAACGTTGACAGCAATATGCAATTTAACTTTAATTCGGGAGACATCCCTTTTAGCGATGGCAATGGCGGCTTGCAATCTAATGCTAATTTCTTTTGGGATAATAACAAGGGTTCGCTGAATCTTTATTCTGCTAATTCGGTTAACTATCATCCTACGCTACAAATTTTCCCCAATCCAAACACTAATAATTCGCCTACCTGGATGAGGATGGGCAGTAACGGATTAGGTGCAGAATTTGGCATTGCGGGTAATAATGGCCATTTTTTTCAGGGCACTGTAGCCGGCGATGCAGTTATTAAAGGATTTTCAGGAGATGATACTAAAAGATTATTTATTGGGGCTGGATTGAATTCTCCACCAAACTTAATCATCAGTCCGGCTGGGCAAACCGAATTATTGGGCGATGTGACCATTGGCGGCACAAAATTTCCAAACAGCGCTGGTGCAGCTGGTCAGTTGCTAATTACAGATGGTGCAGGTAATGCCGTTTGGCAAGATGGTTCAGGTATAGCGGGCCCAGAAGGCCCCGAGGGTCCACAAGGTCCTGAAGGCCCACAAGGTCCTCCTGGAATGGATGGCTTAGGTGTAGAAGGTCCTCAAGGACCAGAAGGTCCACAGGGACCACAAGGAGAAATCGGACCTCAAGGCCCGAGCGGCTTATTAGATTTAGCTGCTCCCGGCACTTATGGTAACGTGTTAACCTCTGATGGTTTTAAATGGATATCTATAGCCCCATCTTCTGGAAATTTTGTTGATTTGGTAAATGCACAAGAAATTGGCGGAACTAAAACTTTTTATGTGGACATGGTTGTTAATGGGATGAAAGTTGGACGTGGAAATCAGTCACTCAATACTGTTTTTGGGGCAAGGACATTGGCAGGTAACACTTCCGGTGTGTATAATCTAGCCTTCGCTCATGATGCATTATACACCAATACAGAAGGAAGCAACAATACAGCAATTGGCGCTAGTGCATTGTATAGAAATACTTCTGGTAGTTTCAATTTAGCTGTAGGCAAGGCCTCTCTGTTTAGTAATACCACAGGTGTTGAGAATATTGCCTTAGGTGATGGATCATTATATAATAATTCTACAGGTTCATCAAACATAGGCATTGGAGTTAATGCATTAGTAAACAATCAAACAGGAAATGGTAATACTGCATTGGGTACTTGGGCTTTAGCCTACAATACAACAGGGACAAATAATACGGCCATTGGCAAAGATGCAGATACTGGTTCCGAATTTAACAATGCGATAGCCATTGGATATAACGCACAAGCTAGGTCTAGCAATGAGGCAGCTATTGGGAATAGTGATCTATCAAAGGTGTATTTTGGAACAGGATTGGCCACTACATATGCAGGTAATTATGTCCAGTGGTCAGATGCCCGCTTAAAAGAAAACATCAGGCCGCTAAGCTATGGCTTAAAAGAAGTGATGCAATTGAAGCCAGTATTTTTTGATTGGAAGCGCAATAAAGATCATGACTTGGGTTTCATTGCCCAAGAAGTTAAACAAGTTTTACCAGAACTGGTAGATGGCATAGAGGGAGATCTTAGTAAAAACGAGATTTTGGGTGTTCGCTACAGCAATTTGGTTTCGGTATTAACCAAAGCAATACAAGAGCAACAAGCACAAATTGAGGAGCTAAAGCAAGCCAAATTAAAACAGGAGCAAGAAATACTTGAAATAAAAACATATTTACAACAATTAATCAAAGAGAAACAATAAGTACTTAAAAATGTAAGAGATTTTAAATTCGTTGTTGCCTCTCATCGAGATAGTCACGGTTCGTATTTTAGCCACAGCCCCTGTTTGTACCAACCGAAATGCTTTTAGTATTAGCGCTGAATCTCTTTAAAAGTTAAAAAACGCCTTTGCCCAATCCGAAGGATCCCATTGGGAAAGACTCCTTTGGGAAGAGAACCCCCGATAGCATAAAAGCCTCCCCGGTATTCATCGGGGAGGCTTTTTTTGTTAATCTCCCATCTCAAATTTAAAAGCCGTATCTTTGTAAAAATTTTAAAGAGGGCTTGTGTTCTCAAGCCTCATATTTCCATTATTATAATCCATACATGCAATTTCAAGATTTAAACCTTATTGAGCCGATATTAAAAGCGCTCAACCAAGAAGGTTATACCACACCAACACCCATACAGGCACAAGCCATTCCATTGGTTTTAGAGGGCAACGATTTATTAGGTTGTGCCCAAACCGGAACCGGAAAAACAGCCGCTTTTACCATCCCTATTTTACAATTATTAAGCGCCAGCAAATCTTTCGATAAAAAGAAAAAAGTAAGGAGTTTAATAGTTACCCCAACCCGCGAACTGGCTATCCAGATTGGCGAAAGTTTCAAAGCTTATGGCCGCCATACCGGCTTAACTTGTACCGTTATTTTTGGCGGAGTAAACCAAAACCCACAAGTTTCAAATTTGCGCAATGGCGTAGATGTGGTTATTGCTACCCCCGGTCGGTTATTAGATTTAATGAATCAGGGTCATTTAAGCTTACGCGATGTAGAGATTTTTGTTTTAGATGAAGCCGACCGCATGCTCGACATGGGTTTCATCCATGATGTGAAAAAACTCTTAACTGTATTGCCAAAGCAGCGCCAATCGCTGTTTTTCTCGGCCACCATGCCGCCCGATATCATTAAACTATCGGATAGTATTTTAAATAAGCCTTCTAAAGTTTCGGTTACGCCGGTTTCTTCAACTGTAGATATAATTAATCAGGCCATTTATTTTGTAGATAAAGGGAATAAAGGCGCTTTATTGGTTGATATCCTAAAAAACAAAGACATTAAAACCGCATTGGTATTTACCCGCACCAAACATGGAGCAGATAAAGTGGTAAAAATGCTGCATAAGCATAAAATTACCGCCGAAGCCATCCATGGTAATAAAGCGCAAAATGCCCGTCAGCGTGCTTTAACCAATTTTAAAGCACAAACTACCCGGGTTTTGGTGGCTACCGATATTGCCGCCCGTGGTATTGATGTAGATGAATTGGAATACGTAATTAATTACGAGATGTCTAACATAGCCGAAACTTATGTACACCGCATTGGCCGTACCGGCAGGGCTGGAGCCAAAGGAACAGCATACTCTTTTTGCGATGCCGAAGAAAAAGAATACTTACGTGATGTAGAAAAACTGATTGCCAAAAAAATTCCGGTGATTGACGATCATGCTTATCCATTAAAAGACCATAACCCGGTTAAAGCACCCAAGCAGCAGCAAGGTGGCAGGAGAGAGCAAGGTCAGGGCCAGGGACGTCAGAAACCTAAGGCGAAGGATAAAATTTAAAACCAAGCGGGCAGATCCTGGTTGGTTAAATCCAGAAGCTCTTATTAAAAATCAATAAATTGCGATAGGGGTCCCACTACTTAAGACGTGGCACCACTAAAACTCTAAAAAGCCTGCAAGCATTCAACGCTTGCAGGCTTTTTTATTTTTAGTTCCGGCAGGGTCTTCTTGTAGAAAGACCCTGCCGATAACAAGGTATATGTGCGTTAGTGGTGGCACGAATTAATTCGTGCCACCACTTTTTACAATTCATAAGCCACACCCTTTTCGGGGATGCAAACCGAATACCCGTCGGCGTTTAAAGATGTTGCCAAAGCATTCATGCTGCTGGTTTCGCCATGCACCAAAAACACCTGCTTTAACTGAGTTTGCTGTTTTACGGTATTCACCAAATCCTGATGGTCGCCGTGGCCGCTCAATAAATCAGTTTGTTTAATGGTGGCATATACCGATAACTCGCGGTCGCGGATGCGCACAAAAGGATCGCCACGTAATAAGCGGTGACCCAAAGTGCCTTTAGAACAGTACCCGATAAATAGGATAGTGCAGTAGTAATTTTGCACGTTGTAAAATAAATGATCCTGAATGCGACCACCCTCCAGCATGCCTGCTGAAGAAACGATGATGCAGGGCTCAAAATAATTAGAAATAGCCTTGCTTTCCTTTAATTCGTGCACATAAGTCAGATTATCAAACTCAAATTCATCGCCACTTTTACGGTAAAATTCCTGGGCTTCTTCGTTTAATAAATGGTGGTGTTTGCGGTAAACCTCGGTAGCATAATTGGCCAACGGACTATCTACAAATATTTTTACCGGTGGCAATAAGCCTTTACTAAAAATGCGGTTGAGCGTGTACACTAAAGATTGTGTACGGCCAATACTAAAAGCAGGGATAATTAAACGTCCCGGAGTTTTAATACAAGCTTCGGCAATGGTTTCTGTCAGTTTTTCTTCAATAGTATTGCCTGTGGTATGAAAACGTCCGCCATAAGTAGATTCGCAAACCAGAAAATCTACGGCAGGCAATACTTCCGGATCGCCTAAAACCGGGTAATTCTTACGACCAATATCGCCTGTAAAGGCAATTTTCTTTTTTATACCATGCTCCTCAATAGTTAAAACTACCGCTGCAGCACCTAGTAAATGCCCTACCGGGATAAATTCTAATGCTACCTG
>CAZFAE010000068.1:0-5873 GCA_964516035.1 uncultured Sphingobacterium sp. | reverse complement strand
TTGCGCCCTGGCTATTGGCCTCGAATATATTGGCTTTGCTTAAAATGATATTGGTGGGGGCAGCAATGTAATTTAAGGTTAGTTGGGTACTTGATTCGCCAACACAATTGCTTGCGGTTATGGTATATAGTGTTGAACCTGATCTGGTAGCGGTTAGGGTGCCAGAGATAAGGCCTGTTGTACTATTGAAATTTAAACCGGCTGGTAATTCTGGACTGATTGCCAGGCTAACTGTAGAGCCAGAGCCCGGCATAAGGTTAGGGAGTATATTGCTGAGTACAACATCTTTCTTAACATTGACAGTTGCAGCAGCGTAGGTAATTTGTGGTAAAATTGGGTCTACTATTACTTCTGTTGTAGTGTAAGTGGTAGCATTATTATAAAAAACCTTTGCTTTATACACCCCTTTGTTTGTGGCTTTGTAGGCGTATGGATTGTCCTCTGTGCTTAACTTAAATACTCCATATTGATTCAAATCGTAATACAATATTTGATTGGCAGCATTTATAATTAAGGCAGATGGCGTAAATGCCTGATTATTATTGGAAATGGTTATACCCGCTGTGGCTCCCGGTGTCCATTTCTGAATACGAGAATTATATGGATCTGAAACAAAAATGTTTCCTTCCAAATCAATAGCTAAACCCATTGGAAAAGCTATCTGATTAGCTGCATTACCATAGCCATTGCCGCCGGCAACGGTAATACCAGAGGTGGCGCCGGGCGCCCATTTTTGAACCCGTCTATTGTATGAATCGGCTAAATAGATATTTCCTTTAACATCAAGAGCGAGACTAGGTACATAGCTGAATTGATTAGCTGCATTGCCATTGCCATTACCGCCGGCAACGGTAGTACCTCTCGTAGCACCAAGTGCCCATTTTTGAATCCGGTAATTGTCTGAATCAGCTATGTATAAATTGCCCTGAGCATCTATGGTGATCCCTCCAGGGTAAGCGAGTTGGTTGTCTGCATCTCCATAGCCATTACCTCCTGCAACGGTACTACCGCTAGTGGCGCCGGGTGCCCATTTCTGTACCCGCTGGTTTTCTGAATCAGCTATATATAAATTTCCCTGAGCATCAATAGTAATCCCATAAGGGTAGCTCAATTGATTGGCTGCATTACCGTTGCCATTGCCCCCGGCTACGGTGATACCGCTGGTGGCACCCGGAACCCATTTTTGAACCCGGTGATTGTCTGAATCAACTATATAAAGATTACCTTCAGCATCTGCGGTAAACCCTACTACGAAACTTAATTGATTGGCTGCACTACCATAGCCGTTTCCGCCGGCAATGGCTTTCTTATTTGATAGTAAGGTTTCTACTATTTCACTATTTCTAAACCATAATATCGAATCGATATTGCTGGTATTATTGGTAATGTACAAATCTGTAACACTGCAATCATCGCCCTTATTCAATAAAGGGATTTCATAAACCGTGATATTTGCTTGCTTTTGGTCTGTGCAACCGTTGGTGTTTGTAAATGCATAGTTAATACTAACGGTCCCTGCACTCAAGGCTTGTACTAATCCAGAGCCAGAAATAGAAGCTATAGCCGGGTTTGAACTTGTCCAGCTACCTCCGGCAGTTGCGTTTGAAAGTGTTAGACTCTGGTTGATAAAAAGAGGCTGCGCTCCAGTAATTTCTGAAACTCGTGTTCTACCTAAAGATTCACTTTCATAGGCCCCTAAATCTTTGATGCCCTGTCCAATAGGATTTCCCAAAATGTCCAATTCGGGCGCATCGGTATTGGTGCCTGCATTTACAGCGGGCGAGCAATCTTGTAAGCGCAAACCATCATCTGCGGTCATCCAAATATTATCTGCACCATCTGGGTCGGATAAATTAATTAATTGCGGATCCTCATAGCCATATGCATTTTGCCAATACAAATTGTTGATAAATTGCCTATTTGCCGGGTTTCCTCCAAATCTGATATCCTCATTAATGGGTTGAGATCCAGTATTGGCCACAAAAGTACTATTAACAATTATAGCTGTTAAAGTAGCACCACCCGAAACGCGGTTCTCTATGGCTGAGCCATTGGGTGAAGAGTTATTATAAAATATGGTATTCACAAATTTAGTAGTGGCGCTTCCACCTGTTCCTACCTCATTTCTTACTGCACCGCCATAATAGGCACTATTGCCTACAAATACAGTATTTGATACTACCATAGAACCGCTACCCCCACCCAGAAAATTATTGTAAAGCCCACCAGAAGTATTATTAGCACTATTGTATGCAATAACACACTGATTGATAACCGGACTACCCTGAATATTATGAATACCGCCCCCATCTAATGTGCCTCCGTTGCCAGATGCGTTGCCCCCGGTTATGGTAAAACCGTCTAAAACAGTTTCGTTGGTTACATTATTCATTACCACCACATTATAACTGTTGTCATTTTTAGTGTTTGTATCACCTATATTTCCTGATAAAATGGTGGTGTTTAGTTTTGGATTTCTTGCCGAAAGTTGTGTTTCTGTTCCAGCAAAACCTCCGTAAAGCTTAACTCCACTTGGAATTGTAAAACTTTCGAATCTATTGTTTGTGGTACTGGATAAATACGTTCCGGCGGCCACCCATATTTCATTGCCGGCTACTGCAACAGCTAAAGCATCTTGAAGATTAGGGTAAGCGTTTTCCCAGGTAGTGCCACTTTCTGTGCCGCTAGCATTCTTATTTACATAAATGATGGGTAGTAAGAGGTGCAGGGTAGATTCTTTCTGAATATTATAATCTGATAAGGTTCGTCCGTCTTCCAATTGTTTTGCGGCAAATATGAGTCGCTGTTGATCTGGCGGGACTCCTTCTTTATCCTGAATTTTTTGTTTTATATTTTCTATCGAATCGCTGGATTCAACATCCAGAGTGATGGTTTTTCCGGTAAGTGTCTTCACAAAAATCTGCATAGACGACAAGAGGAAAAACATAACTATTAGTACACTATTGAACGCAAAGCGGTTTAGCAGTTTCATAAATTGAGATTTAATCAGAATTATTAAACCTCAAAAATAGCGCATAAGACAGCCGGGGGCAATGAGGCCTAGGCCTCATTTTTAACTGAACAAATTAAAAAGATAAGGGTAGAGGGGTGCTTAAGCCGAGGTTTTGAAGTGGATGATGGCCCAACGGCTCAGGCTATTATTGCCCGATGGTATACCTAATTTTTTGGCAATATTATAACGATGGTTGCGAACGGTTTTATCTGAAATGAATAGTAATTGGGCAATATCTTTACTGCTTTTTTGCTGAGCAACTAACTCTAAAACTTTAATCTCCATGTGGGTAAGTTTTTCGGCCCAATCTGGATTAATGGATTTTTGCTGAATAAAATTGAAGGCTAAACGTATGGCTATTTCAATTTGGGAATCATTATAGGGTTTTACCAAGTAATTAAAAGGATCTGTAAGCTCAGCTTTGCTAATAATATCTTCTGAACTGTAAGCGGTTAAATAAATTACTTCGAAATCGGCTTGACTTTGGCGCAATTCTTTAACCAAATCAATCCCATTTTTATCGCAATTCAGGTTAATATCACACAACAATAAATCGGGTTGAAAGAGTTTAGCAATATGTACAGCATCGGTATATTGATGAGCCACTGCTACCTGAAATCCCAACTGCTGCAATAGTTCTTGTAAGTCAATAGCTAAAATAATTTCGTCTTCTACAATTAGAATTTTGCGCATTTTATGACTCGATTTGAAAGTTAAACTGGTGACGGGTTCCGGTTTCAGAACTCCGGGTATAATTGGCCTTCAATTGTTCGGCCATGTTATTAATCAATTGCATACCTAAACTGCTAGCCTCAATATCTTGATCTGTAAAACCCAAACCATTGTCTTCTATAACCAACTGGTAAGATTTTTCTCTATTTTTTAGACTAATTTTTAATTCGCCCACTTTTTGTTCTCTAAAGGCATATTTAAAGGCATTAGAAACCGCTTCGTTGATAATTAAACCTAATGGAATGGCTTTTTCCAAGGGTAAAGCTATCTGATCAAAATGGTAAACCAACCGGACCTCTTTATCCTCTGCACTAAATATAGTTTTTAAATGCAAGACCAAGGTTTTAATATACTCGGAGGCTATAATTTCTCTTAAATTTCCGTCTACATAAAGCTGTTGGTGTACCAAAGCCATCGATCGTATTCTATTCTGTAGCGCCTCAAGGGTTTGCTTTACTTCTTCGGTTTCTACCCTTCTCTTTTGTAAATTCAGTAAGCTATAAACTACCTGCAAGTTGTTTTTTACCCGATGGTGAATCTCTTTTAACAGGGTTTCATTCTCTGCGTTTTGCCTACTGATTTTAATTTCATTTTCACGCAATTGCGCATTCTGGGCGTCTATTTCTTTACGGTTAATGGTCTGTATTCTGATAGTATTATATAATAAACCAGAAATAACAATTAGACTTAAAATACCCAAAAAGACGTAAAAAATAACCTTCTTTTGATATTCTTGGTCTTTTTTGGCAATCTGTAATGCTTTTTGATTATTAACTAAAAGTAGTTTTTGTTTTTGTATATCCATGTTAGCCAATAATACTATAGACTGGTTTTTTTGATTAAAGGTTATTACCGAATCTTTTAATTTTAGATACGCTTCTAAATTGGCAATGTGCTCAGTCTGGTTGCCTAATTTTTGATTGCAAATGGAAGATAGCTTCAGTAATTTAAGCTCACTGGGTAACATACGCTTATTGCGCATAGCTATTTTGGCACTATCCAGATAGCTTTTGCTTCTCATCACCTGATTTAAAGCCAAATAACACTGTGCTAGGTCTAGCCATTTAATAATTTTTTGATCTACCTCTTCAATTTTCTTACAATAAACAATGGCTAAATCCAATTTAGGAATAGCTTTTTGGAACTGTCCTTTAAGCATATAAGCCTCTGCTATGTTAGCCCCGGCCAGTGCCTTGTAATAATATTTAACCGATTCAGAATAACTGTTTTTACCTCTATAACTCTCATTTTCTATGAGATACTGAGATTGTTTCTCCATTTGTCGGAAATAGCGAATAGCACTATCCGGCTGTGTATCGTCTAAATATAAATTCCCTATTTTATTATAGTAACGTATTTTTTCAAAATCATCATTGCTGGGGTATTTTTCAAATAGTTTAAAATCCTGAATAGCTTCTTTATATAAACCGGTAGCAGCATACAATTCCCAAAAATTATTGCTAAATCCATCATTTATCCGGATTTTTCTAGTTTGAATAGCCTTACTAAACTGGCCGGTTGCCCGATAACTGGTTTCGAGACGAAGCAGCACTTCCTGAAGTTTAGGCCGTGTTAATTCATTTTTAAATTGAAGTACTTCTTCAAATAGCGGCACCGCTTGGGTGTACTTGGTTTGCCTATGGTAAACTATGCTTAAGGGATAAGAAAGTTTTCTGGCTAATGCCGTATTTCCTTGTTTTCGAGCCTGAAGGATATTAAAAAGTAAGAGTTTTTCCCAACGTGAGGCAGAAAGATTAACATATAGCGCTACTTTACGCTCTGGGTATAAGCTGTCCCATAAATTAATCAATTTAATAGCTTTCTGAGGTTGATAAACCTCATCTACCTGCGAAAGTCCCTGTTTTGCCAGATAAGTTTGGTAGTGGAGTGTATCGTGCTGGGCGATGGATTGATAGCAGCTCAATATTAGAAAACCTAAACTAAAGATAACTCTTCTCTTCATGAACTAAGTGCTGTACTAAATGCATTTACTATCTTACAATCCGCAAAAGTCAATAAAAAATGCAAAAGAATGGGAACATCCAAGGGTCTTTAAAAAAATTAAAAATGTTCAAACAATATAAGTATAAACTTATCAATAAAAGAGCTGGATATTGAGGGGTTTCTG
>CAZFAE010000067.1:0-5966 GCA_964516035.1 uncultured Sphingobacterium sp. | reverse complement strand
GTAGCCCGTAGGGGAATCGAACCCCTGTTTCCAGGATGAAAACCTGGCGTCCTAACCCCTAGACGAACGGGCCAAAAAAAGAAGTTCGAAAAACACTTCTTTGGTAGCGGGGACCAGACTCGAACTGATGACCTTCGGGTTATGAGCCCGACGAGCTACCAACTGCTCCACCCCGCACTTTATACAATTTGAAAGGCTTTTAAATTATTGGTGTTCCTTTTAAATTGGACTGCAAAGATATATTTCGTTTCTTTGCAGTCCAAATCTTTTTTAAAAAAAAATTCCATGTCGCATAAAGCCGGTTTTGTGAGTCTCATCGGGAAGCCGAATGCGGGTAAATCTACCCTCATGAACGCTCTGGTGGGCGAAAAGATGTCGATCGTTACTTCGAAGGCTCAAACAACACGTCATCGTATTTTGGGAATTGTGAACGAACCAGACTTTCAGATTGTTTTTTCTGACACGCCGGGCGTCATAAAACCGCATTACGGATTGCAAGAAACGATGATGAATTACGTGTCCGGATCGATGGTAGATGCCGACCTGATTTTGTTCGTTACCGACATCAATGAGAAGTACGACGAAAGCGATGTATTGGAACGCATCCGCAAAACCGAATCGCCGGTTGCCGTTATCATCAATAAAATTGATAAATCGGACGAGGAGAAAGTGATGGAGAAAATTGAATATTGGAAAGAGCAGCTAAACCCGGAAGCCATATTTGCCGTTTCTGCATTGCACTTACACAATATTCCGGCGGTCATGCAATTCATCATGGAGAAATTGCCAGAACATCCACCCTATTACGAAAAAGACACCCTGACTGACAGAACAGAACGGTTTTTCGTTTCAGAAATGATCCGGGAAAAAATATTCAAGCTCTACGATAAAGAAATTCCTTACAGCACCGAAGTTGTGATTACCTCTTTTAAACAGGATGGGAAAATGCTTCGCATTAGTGCCGAAATTATTGTAGAACGCGATTCACAAAAAAATATCCTGATTGGAACCGGTGGAGCCATGATTAAGAAAGTAGGCACATTTGCCCGTCAGGACATGGAAGAATTTTTAGGAAAAAAAGTATTCCTGGAAATGTTTGTAAAAGTGATTGCCGACTGGCGAAACAGAAAAAATTATTTAAAAACCTTTGGGTACGAGAATTAGCCGATTTACGATAGATGATTTTAGAATTACGATATATATAAGTAATCGTAATTTGTAAATCTTAAAATCAAAAATCAAATCCTTAAATCCAAAATTGAAATACCTGATTAATGATTACCGATTTATTTCTTGCGATTTCCTTTCGTAACCTTTAAATCTAAAATCTAAAATCACCAAATCTAAAATTGAAATGAGTAACATAGTCGCCATAGTAGGACGCCCAAACGTAGGGAAATCAACACTGTTTAATCGTTTAATCGAAAGCCGAAAAGCAATTGTAGACGATATGAGCGGCGTAACCCGCGATCGCCATTATGGTGCAGCCGAATGGGTAGGCAAAAACTTTACGGTAATTGATACCGGAGGTTATGTGGCCCGTTCTGAAGATATATTTGAAGTAGCCATCAACGAACAGGTAAACATCGCCATCGAAGAAGCCACCGTAATTCTTTTTATGGTGGATGTAACCACCGGCGCCACCGATTTGGATGATGCCATTGCCGATATTTTACGCCGAAGCAAAAAACCAGTATTTGTAGTGGCCAATAAAGTAGATAACAATAATTTGCGTAACGATGCCGCCGTTTTTTACAGCTTTGGCTTAGGCGATATCCATTTAATTTCTTCCATGACCGGTTCAGGTACCGGAGAATTGCTGGATGAAGTCATCACCCATTTTGAAGAAGAACCTGAAGCAGAAAACAACCTGCCTAAATATGCCATTGTAGGTCGCCCAAACGTAGGTAAATCATCATTAATCAATGCTTTAATCGGGAAAGACCGGAATATTGTAACGCCAATTGCCGGTACCACAAGAGATTCTATACATATCCATTACAACCAGTTTGGTCATGAGTTTATGCTTATTGATACTGCCGGACTGCGTAAAAAAACCAAGGTAAAAGAGAATATCGAATTTTATTCGGTAATGCGTACCATTAAAGCTTTAGAGGAAGCTGATGTAATCATTTTGATGATCGATGCCGTAGAAGGCATAGAATCTCAGGATATCAATATCTTCCATCTGGCCGAAAAAAATAAAAAGGGGATTGTGATTTTGGTTAACAAATGGGATTTAATTGAAAAAGATCATAAAACCACCAAGACTTTCGAGGAACAGATTCGCGAAAAAATTTCTCCATTTACCGATGTGCCCATCATCTTTACTTCGGTAGTAGAAAAACAACGAATTTTCAAAGCCATTGAGGCTGCCGCACATGTGTATGAAAACAAACTGAAGAAAATACCTACTTCTAAATTGAACGACGTGATGCTGCCCCTCATCGAGCACTATCCGCCACCGGCAACCAAAGGCAAATACATCAAGGTTAAATATGTAACGCAGATCAATGCTACCTCGCCGATGTTTGCCTTTTTCTGCAACCTGCCCCAATACATCAAAGAGCCATACAAACGCTTTATTGAGAATAAATTGAGAGACAATTTCGATTTTCAGGGCGTGCCGATACAAATCTTTTTCAGGCAGAAATAAAATAGGTAAATTTCGTGGATGAAAAACACCACCGAACAAGATTCTCATTTTCATAACTTGGAACAAATGTCTGTTGAAGAAATTCTGCAGGGTATTAACCAAGAAGACCAAACCGTGGCCATCGCGGTAGCTCAATCTTTGCCACAAATTACGGCATTGGTCAAGCAAATTGTAGCTAAAATGCAGTCCGGCGGACGTTTATTTTACATCGGTGCCGGTACCAGCGGCCGTTTAGGAATTGTAGATGCTTCAGAATGTCCACCAACTTATGGCGTACCCTTCGATTGGGTAATCGGTATTATTGCCGGAGGCGATACCGCCATCCGTAAAGCAGTAGAATTTGCCGAAGACGATGCCGAACAAGCCTGGAAAGATCTCCAGGAATATCAAATTACCAATAAAGATGTTTTAGTTGGGATTGCTGCTTCCGGCCGCACTCCCTACGTAATTGGCGGATTAGAAAAAGCCAACGCCGCCGGACTCGTAACCGGATGCATCGTTTGCAATGCCGGTAGCCCGGTAGCCACCGCCGCACAATTCCCAATAGAAGTAGTGGTAGGACCAGAATTTGTAACCGGCTCTACCCGAATGAAAGCCGGAACCGCCCAAAAATTGGTACTGAATATGCTTAGCACCGCCGTAATGATTCAACTGGGTAGGGTAAAAGGCAATAAAATGGTAGACATGCAATTGAGCAACCACAAACTGGTAGGCCGGGCCGTAGATATGGTAATGCAGGAAATTGGCGTAGATCCCGAAAGAGCCAAACAATTACTCGAGCAGTTTGGTAACGTAAGAAAGGCCTGCGAAGGATTTAGAAAGGAAGGCTAATATGCACGAAATTGAACCATTTTACCGCTGGCGGGACGATTATATCGCTTCTGAAGACAAGCAATCTCCTTTTTACGAAACGCAATACAGCGAGTTCAACTTCGATAAACAGATTTACAATTACCTCATCCATCCGCAATGGGATTTTTTTGGATCGCAAACCCTTTATTTAAAAGTACTGTTTGCTGATTACGAGGAAGGCTTCGCCATCATCGAATTCATCGGCGAGTGGAACGATGCCCTGCATAACGATATCATGTTTTTAAAAAGAGAGATTTTAGACCTCATGGTTGATTCGGGTATCGATAAATTTATCCTTTTAGGAGAAAATATATTGAATTATCACTCTTCTGATGATTGCTATTACGAAGAATGGTTCCAGGATGTAGAAGAAGGCTGGATAGCCGCTATCAATTTCCGTGAACACGTTATCCAGGAATTTAAACGCAATAACATTGATTACTACATCAATTTTGGTGGGCATTTAGACGAAATGAATTGGCGAAACCTTAAACCCGCTCAGCTTTTTAAAATGGTGGAGGATCAGTTGACCAAACGACTCAATTAGTTTCATGCGATTGTATTTTTACACCATGATGAGTCAGGGTCAAAATAAAAAATCGCGGCAGCTATATTTTAAAGTTTGGATATTTGTTTTTGTATTTTTGAGCCTCAATCAATAAAAGTTGACAGGACTCATCATCAAATCTACCGGAAGCTGGTACCAGGTTTTAAACGAAGCAGGAAAACGTGTAGACTGCCGTATTCAGGGTAAATTCCGGATGAAGGGGATTAAAACCACCAACCCCATTGCCGTTGGCGATCGGGTAAATTTTGAACTAGAGCCCGACCAGGAAACAGGAATCATTACCGAATTATTTGAGCGTAAAAATTACATCATTCGTAAATCGGTAAACCTCTCCAAACAAGCGCAAATTATTGCCGCCAACTTAGATCAGGCCTTTTTAATTGTTACGCTGGCTTCTCCCAGAACTTCTTTAGGTTTTATAGATCGCTTCTTGGTAACTGCCGAAGCTTATAAAATTCCAGCCCGCATCATTTTCAATAAACTGGATTTATTTAGCGAGGAAGGTCTGGAAATTTTGGCCGAATACGAAAAAATATATACCGATTTGGGCTATCCCTGTTATCAGGTTTCGGCACTGGACGGCACAAATATCGAACAGGTAAAATCACTTTTAAAAGATCAGGTGAGTTTATTTACCGGTCATTCTGGCGTGGGTAAATCTACCCTGATTAATGCTATTTTACCCGAAGCTGCCGTAAAAACCGGCGAAATTTCTGACTGGAGCGATAAGGGCCAGCATACCACTACTTTTGCAGAGATGCATGCTTTGCCTTTCGGCGGATTTTTAATTGATACGCCCGGCATTCGCGAATTAGGCGTATTTGACATAGAACCTCAAGATTTGGGCCGCTTATTTCCAGAGTTTAGAGCAAGAATGAGCGATTGCCGTTTTCACAACTGCCGCCACATTAACGAACCCGGCTGTGCCGTTTTAGAAGCCTTAGAAACCGGAGAAATTGAGCCTAGCCGTTACGATAGCTACCTGAGTATTTATCACGGCAACGAAACGAGAACTTAATACTTTAAAGAGGAACAATGAGAATTTATCCTCCCCTGAACTTTCATTTTTATCAAATCTACATCAACAAATTATCACATCAACAAATTGACAAATTAAAATGAGAGCAGTAATTCAACGCGTAAGCCAGGCATCCTGTAAAGTAGATGAACAAATTACCGGACAAATTGAAGCCGGTTTTTTGGTGCTTTTAGGCATTGAAGATGCCGATACCGAAGAAGATGCGCAATGGCTGGCGCAAAAAATTGCCCAAATGCGCATTTTTTCTGATGAACAGGGTTTGATGAACCGTGCTTTAAGCGATATTCAGGGGCGGATTTTACTGATCTCTCAATTCACTTTATTTGCACAAACTAAAAAAGGTAACCGTCCAGGTTTCATCCGGGCAGCCCGACCAGAATCCGCCATACCTTTATACGAATTCATGAAAAGCGAATTAGAAAAGCAAACCAATACCGCCGTGGAAACGGGCATTTTTGGTGCCGACATGAAAATTAATTTGCTAAACGATGGACCGGTAACCATTGTAATGGATACCAAAAACAAAGAATAGAAATGACCATAGAAGAAGCACAAGCCACCGTAGACCAATGGATAAAAACTACCGGCGTAAGGTATTTTAACGAACTCACCAATACCGCCATTTTAATGGAAGAGGTAGGCGAAGTGGCCCGCATTATGGCCCGGAAATATGGTGAACAATCGTTTAAAAACGCTGAAGAAGAGGCGAAACTAGGCGATGAATTGGCCGATGTATTGTTTGTAGTGATTTGCCTAGCTAACCAAACGGGAATTAACCTCACCGAAGCCTTAGCACAAAATCTGGAGAAAAAAACCAAGAGAGATGCCACTCGGCATCAGAATAACGAGAA
>CAZFAE010000066.1:2477-6025 GCA_964516035.1 uncultured Sphingobacterium sp. | reverse complement strand
TATTGAGTATTGAGTATTGAGTATTGAGTATTGAGTATTGAGTATTGAGTATTGAAAATAGCTATACAAGTTACGTTTAAATAAGGAGTCTAACTCGTAATAAATAACCCGTAATAATTTAACAGATTTAACCTTCAACCTAAAACTTAGAACCTGCAACAAAGAATAAGCTAAATTAATATCTGCTTCAATTGTGCTGTCTGATGGTCAACCAGTTTTTGAAGCGGACCGCTTGCCAGCATTTTCATCATCATGTTTAATTCGGCAGATATGCTGTGTTTGGCTTCGGTGGTTCCATTGCCTAAATCTTTTACAGTCCATTTCATTTCTAGCTCAAAAGGCGCTTCTTCTGAAGGGATAGCAACAATTTCTTCGTTGGGTATTCTGGAGCTGATTTTAATGGCCAGTTTAGCCATGTTTTGTATGGTAAAGCGGGCATCATCTGGGGTAGACGACCAGTTGTAAATATTTTCGGGCATTAAAGCCTGGTGGTTGTTTAAATCCGCTAGGTAGGCATATACTTCGCTTATTGGTTTGTTAACAATAACGCTGTTTTCAATGTTGGTGTTCATGTTTTATGCAATTTTGGCTCCCCAGTTTTCTGGGTCTAAACGCCATTGTTCTAAAAGAGTTAAATCATCTGCGCCAATCATTTGGTGTTCGGCTGCATATTTAATCAATGCCTGATAGTTAGAAAGAGTGAAAAATGGGCATTTGGCCTGATGGAAATTTTCTTCAGCCAATTCAAATCCATAGCTAAATATTCCGGCCAGTCCGGCAACTACACAACCAGCTTCGCGTAAAGCGGCAACGGCCTGTAAGCTACTTTTTCCGGTAGAAATTAAATCTTCAATAACAATTACCCGCTGTCCGGCATTAAATTCGCCTTCAATAAGGCTTCCGGTGCCGTGTTCTTTGGCTTTTGCACGAACGTAGATAAATGGTAAGCCAAGTTCTTGCGCCACCAATACACCTTGTGGAATTCCGGCGGTAGCTACTCCGGCAATGGCATCTACAGCACCAAACTGATCTTGAATAATGGCAGACAGTTTTTGGCGAATATAAGTTCTGATGGTAGGATGTGAAAGCGTGATGCGATTATCGCAATAGATAGGCGAACGCCATCCAGAAGCCCAGGTAAATGGGTTGTTGGGTTGTAATTTTATTGCTTTAATTTGTAAAAGGAATTCGGCAACTTTCTGCTCAATCTCAATTTTATTTACCATTGTGCAAATGTATAGAATTTATATCAACGAAATAAGACTCACCATTGCAGAAATGGTGCCAAATGGTCCTGAAAACTATCAATTGATTGAAGAAAAGGATTTTAATATTTCAATTATAGGTCAAGAGTTACTCCTGAAATCGGGGGAAATACATTATTTAGTTTTAGCTAAGCGACCCGAAATGTTATTTGAGAGTATTACCGAGCAGCTTGAGTTTATACCAGCTGCGGGTGGTTTGGTTCGGAATGGTGAGGGCAATTATCTTTTTATTTTTAGACGCGAAAAATGGGATTTGCCTAAAGGAAAGATTGATGCCGGCGAAACTCCCGAAATAGCTGCTGTGAGGGAAGTAGAAGAAGAATGTGGAATTGAAGTAGATGAGCTAGGGTCACTATTGACTGAAACCTATCATATTTATCCGATGGATGGGGAACTGGTTTTGAAAAAGACTTTTTGGTATCATATGTCGGTAAACGATGTTCCGGAGTTGGTGCCGCAATTGGAAGAAGATATTAGTCAGGCGGTGTGGCTTAATCCTAATGATTTAGCATCTGTTAAAGCCAATACTTATCCTTTGATACGAGATTTGATTGAAGCTAAAATTGCTTGATGTTTTTATTAATTTTTAAGGGCAATGAGATCATATTCAACTGTGAATATTCTCTTTTTACTTTTTCCTTGATGAAAAAGTAAACAAAAAATCAAGACCAAACGATGCTTCCACCCACATGGCCCTGCCGGGCTCGCCGTTTGGTCAAGCCCCACGCTTTTATTTGCTGTTTTAATTGATTTTGCCCACGATTTCAATCGTGGGAGAATGATTTAAGAGTTGGCTGAAAATGGTTTTAACCATTTGTTTGGTTGTAATATTGCGATTGGTGCCTGCTACAAAAACGCCATGGCCTCTTTAGGCACAAACTGGCTGATATCGCCTTTATTTCTCAAAATATCCCGCACAATGGTAGAGCTAATGGATGAATAACCCGGTTTGCTCACAATAAAAATGCTTTCAATTTCCGGTACCAGGGCGTGGTTCATTTGGGCAATGGCCTTTTCGTACTCAAAATCAGAAACGGTACGAATGCCGCGAATCATGTAGGCAGCCCCAATTTGCTTGCAAAAATCTACTGTTAATCCGCTGTAAGTTTGCACTTCCACCTTTTTTTCGTCGGCAAAAACAGCTTCCAGCATTTTTTTACGGGCATCAATAGAAAGTAAAGCCTGTTTGGTGCTGTTAATGCCTATGCCAATAACCACTTTGTCGAACAGTGAAACGGAGCGCTTCAAAATATCTACGTGGGCTTTGGTAACCGGGTCAAAAGAACCGGGAAAAAGGGCGATTTTCATAACACTAAATTGAGGTTAATTTATCAGAATAAAAATTTATTGCGGGCTAAAAAAGCTGAAGGAAGAAGAACCATACACTCTTTGTTCTGCAAAAAATGGATGGTCAATTTTTTTCATGCTCGGATGTTCAACAATAAGATAACCGTTTGGTTTCACCAGGTTTCTTTCAAAAACTTTTTGCGGAATCTGGTTAAGCTGTGGCAAATCATAAGGCGGATCGGCAAAAATCAGAT
This sequence comes from uncultured Sphingobacterium sp., assembly GCA_964516035.1. Lineage (GTDB taxonomy): Bacteria > Bacteroidota > Bacteroidia > Sphingobacteriales > Sphingobacteriaceae > JAIPAN01. The sequence continues at coordinate 3,219 of CAZFAE010000066.1, read as the reverse complement.
CAAAAGGCTCGGTTTCTAATTCCAGAAATTTAAAAACATCGGCCTGATAGGTTTTAATAGTATCCAGCCGGTGCTTCTCCATCATCGATTTTAAAAATAAAATACAGCCTTTGTTACGATCAACTGAAACAATTTCCGGAACCATCCGGGAAGCAAACTCCAAAGAAATATTTCCGGTACCCGAAAACAGATCTAAAACCCGTATCGAGTCAAAATCATATTGGTTGTACAAAATATTGAAAAGAGCTTCTTTGGCTAAATCGGTAGTGGGCCTAACCGGTAAATTGCCCGGAGCCTGAATGCGCAAGCCTTTAAGCTGGCCGCCAATTATTCGCATAAAGCCAAAGCGATTAACGAATAATAATCGGCAGGAGCCAAGGCATTAAAAGTTTCAGAAAGTTTCAGAATGCTTTGTTTATCGGCAGTGCTAAAATCTGTAACATATTTATTTAGGCGTTCAGCAAAACCATTTGGTATGCTGCCAGCCAAAATCCAGTCTGTTTGTTTCGGTTCAAGAGCCAAACTATCTATCAAATGCAGCAAGAAATAATTAAACTCATCTGCATTGCGGCAAGGTAAAATATTATAAAACAATAATTTACCATCCCGGATATAAACCACCTCGAAGTTTTCGGATTGAAAGTTCAATAAAACCAAAGGATTTTCAGATCGCTTACTTAGTTTAAAACCGGCTTCGATACAAGCCGAAGAGGCATGGTAAAACTGTGGCTGATGAAACTGA
>CAZFAE010000066.1:0-2377 GCA_964516035.1 uncultured Sphingobacterium sp. | reverse complement strand
CCGTAAGGATGTATTTCAAGGTGTAAATCACATTTGCCCGCAGTTTGGGTTTCGAAAGAAGGATCGGTTAATTGAACTAAAGTATTCATCGCAAACAAATGTAAAATTTTTTGGAATAGGTAACATCAATACAAATGCGCATTTTTGAGGCCATGGACAGCTTTGTCTCCCTCATCACTCAAAAATTCGGCAAAACACCCACCACACAGCAGGCAGAAGCCTTCCGTTTGTTGGAGCGTTTTGTGCTTTCGCACGAAGAAAAAGAGTGCCTGATATTAAAAGGGTATGCCGGAACCGGAAAAACCACCTTGATTAGCGCTTTGGTAAAAGTACTGCCACAATTAAAGTTAAAATCGGTGCTTTTGGCACCCACCGGCCGTGCTGCCAAAGTAATGAGCAATTATTCGGGTAAAAAAGCCAGTACCATACACAAACGCATTTACCGCAAAAAATCGGCAGTAAGTCCCGATATGCATTTCATCCTTTCCCAAAATGTTTCGGAGGACACTTTTTTTATTGTGGATGAAGCCTCGATGATTGCCGATGAATCTACCGATTATAGCCGCACCGGGTTATTAGAAGATTTGATTTCTTACGTTTATTTGAACGATAAACGCTGCAAATTAATTCTGGTAGGAGATACTGCCCAGCTGCCACCCGTTGGTGTTTCAGAAAGTCCGGCGCTAGATGCCGAATACCTTAAAAATAAATATTTTTTAAACACCTACAGCACCGAACTTACCGAAGTGGTGCGCCAGCAGCAGGAATCTGGCATCTTACATCATGCCACTGCCCTGCGTGAACTGGTGCGCAAGGGTAAATCGCAAATTCCTGAATTGCCAAGCAAAGGTTTTAAAGACGTTTTTCACATGACGGGCGAACGCCTGGTGGAAGGACTTTCTTATGCTTACGATAAATATGGCATGGAAAATACCCTGGTAGTTTGCCGTTCCAATAAAAATGCCAACGCTTTTAACCAAAATATCCGTAACCGCATTTTGCTTCGCGAAGAAGAACTGAGCGGCGGCGACTATATTATGGTAGTACGCAATAATTATTTTTGGTTAGATGAACCAGAGCAAAACGGAAATTTCATCGCCAATGGCGATATCGCCAAAATAAGAAAAGTAAAAACCGTTACCGAACAATATGGCTTCCGCTTTGCAGATGTGGTACTCGAGTTTATTGATTATCCGGACGAAGAACCCCTAAGCTGCAAGGTTTTGCTTGATACCTTATATGCTGAAACGCCGAGTTTATCTCAGGCCGATGGCAAGAAATTATATGAGGCCGTTTCTAACGATTATGCGCACATTACCAACAAGCGCTTGCGAATGCTCGAACTCAAAAAAGATTCGTTTTTTAATGCCCTGCAAATTAAATTTGCCTTTGCCGTAACCTGCCATAAAGCCCAAGGCGGACAATGGGATGCTGTTTTTATAGATCAAGGCTACCTTACCGAAGAAATGGTGAATATCGAATTTTTGCGCTGGCTCTATACCGCCGTTACCCGCAGCACCAAAGAACTTTTTCTGGTTAATTTCGGTCCTGCTTTTACCGGGGCCACTAAAAGCGATTATTAGCAGTTCTTTTAAAGCAATACTTTGCCTATCTCATCGTTTTTCAATAAATTGATTTAAGCAAACAAATTAAGCCCCATGCAATCATCCGCCACCACGCCCGAAGCCTATTTGGCTGAACTCCCCGAAGATCGTAGAAGGGCCATGGAAGACCTTAGAAACATTATTTTAAACAATATTCCTCAGGGATTTGCAGAAGAAATGAGTTATGGTATGATCGGGTACGTGGTGCCGCATTCTCTTTACCCCAAAGGCTATCATTGTAATCCCAAATTGCCCCTGCCCTTGGTAAATATCGCTTCTCAGAAAAACTATATTGCCCTTTACCACATGGGTATTTATAGCAATCCCGAATTGTTAAACTGGTTCGAAAACGAATATGCACAACGTGTTCCGTCAAAATTAGATATGGGCAAAGGCTGCATCCGTTTCAAAAAAACAGATCAAATTCCGTTTGAGCTGATAGGAGAGCTGGCTGCAAAAATCACACCCCAAGCCTGGATTACCGAGTACGAAAAACTGTATCTGAAAAAGTAATTTCAAAAGGCTAACCTCCCTTACATTTTTAGAAAACCATCGGCAGTATATATAAACTGCTTCAGCCCCGCTTTCCGCCCCGATAAATCGGGGCTTCAATCGGGTTTATTTTGCAAGGCTTTTAATTTTTATTTCCCGTCATTTCGAATCCCGTCTGTACGGGATGAGAAATCTCCTGAAGTGGCAAACACCTGAGATTTCTCGCCCTGCTTTAACCATCACCACTAAGCCATTATCGAAATGACGCATTGTGGAGAGAA
>CAZFAE010000065.1:0-6083 GCA_964516035.1 uncultured Sphingobacterium sp. | reverse complement strand
AAAGCCATCAAGGCCTCTCCTAAAAAGAGTCAGCGTATCCGCTGGACTTATCTTTTGGCGCAATTAGAACAACAGCAAGGCCAGCTTAAATCGGCATATAAGCATTACAGCGAAGTGGTAAGCAGTAATGCACCCTTTGAAATGGCCTTTAATGCCAATTTAAATCGCATTAGCATTGCAGAACAGCAGGGCGACAAAAAAATAAATCGCGAAAAAAGCTTAAGGGCTTTATTAAAGGATGAAAAAAACCTCGACTTTACCGATCAGATTTATTACCGCATTGCCCGTGATTTTGAACAGACTAAACAATTAGAAAAGGCCATTGAAAATTACAATATCTCGATTCGAAAAAATACCCGTAACCAAGACCAACGTGGTTTATCTTACCTGGCTTTAGCCGAGTTATATTTCAAAAATGCTGATTATGTAAAAGCCAAAAAATATTACGACAGCACGCTTACTGCCCTGCCGGCCCAACATCCAGATTATAAACAAATTATTAAAAAAAGCAGCAATTTAGACTTATTGGCCAAAAACCTGATAATTATTGCCGAAGAAGATACGCTGCAAATGCTTGCCCGTTTGCCCGAAACAGAACGCATGGCTAAACTTGATTTAATGATTAGCCAGCAAATTAAACCGGTAAGCCCGACTAAAAATCAGAATAACACGCTGGATTTTGGAAATTTTAACAATGATCCGGTACAGAAATCTGCTGACACTAAATTTTACTTCAACAATTCGGCAGCCTTGAGTCAGGGCTTTTCAGATTTTAAAAGAAAATGGGGTAATCGTAAACTGGAAGACAATTGGCGGAGGAGTGAAAAATCGATCAGCGATTTATCAGGCCAAAGCGTTTCAGGCAATAAGCCAATAGGTGTTGGCGAGAATCAGCTTGCAGGAAACAAACCTGAGGTAAGTCCGGCCGAAGAATTAAAGAATACTTATTTATTTAAAATACCTGATACTCCTGATAAACTGGCTGCCTCTGATTTAAAGATCGCCAACGCTTATTTTGAGGTGGGCGATTATTATCGGGAGGTGTTAAATGATAAACCAGAAGCCATTAGGGCTTTTGAAACTTTACTGAGCCGTTTCCCCGATTATGCAAATCGTGCCGCAGTGTATTATAACCTCTATCGTTTGTATGCAGAAGCAAACCCTAAAAAATCAGAAGAGTTTAAAAACAAAATTCTGAATGAGTTTTCTACCACCGTTTTTGCCAAAGTAATACTCGATCCGGAATTTGGACAGAAACAAGATGAACAAGATCTGGCTTTGGGCCGGGCATACAATGAAGTTTTTGAGTGTTTTACACAAAAAGATTATCCCGAAGTGTTGTCGGGCATTAGTAAGATGAATAATCAATTTGGCAAAAACCGTTTATCGGCACAATTGGCCTATCTTAAAGCCATGTCGGCCGGTCATCAGCAGCAATTAAGTGCTTTTGAACCCGAATTAAAAGCTATTGTTACTGATTATCCGGAAGACAAACTCATTACGCCTTTGGTTAAACAACACTTGGCGTTTATTGATTCTAACCGCAAGAGTATGTCGCTGCGTTTAGTTGTTTTGGTTGATAAAGACCCGAAAACACTGGTATGGGCCGAGGAATTTCAACCGATAGAAGAAATCAAAAATAATACAGAAACTAAGCCTGCAGCTATTAAGCCAGAACCTGTTAATGAGGTAAAACCAGCAGAAAACAACAACAGTTTGTTTGATTTAAAAGATGAAGAACATTATTATGTGATCGTCAATGTAAACGATCCGGTGGTTAATTTAAATTCTTCGCGTTTTGGTATTGGTCAGTTTAACCGAGCCAATTTCCCTAATGGCAATATCAAACATCAATTAAAAAACCTGGACGAAAATCAACTGATTTTTGTGGGAGAATTTTCTAGCAAAGAAAGCACTGCGGCATACTACCAAAATATTTTACCGCTCATGCGGGATATTATGAAAATACCGGCAGCCAATTATTCGCTTTTTATCATTACCAAAGCCAATTTAGACAAGATAAAAGACCTAGAAACGCTGAACCAATATCTTGATTTTTATAAAAATAACTACCAGCTGTAACAAGAAAAATGAACGAACCTTTGAGCCGTCAGGATCTGCAACGCTATACCAGCCTTTTCTGGAAAATTATCATCGGCGCCATCGCCTTTGCAGCCATATTTATTTTCAGTATCGGATTGGGTTTGTTTGGCCAATTACCTTCTTTTCGCGATCTGGAAAACCCGAAAAGCAATCTGGCTTCTGAAGTAATTTCTGACGATAACGTTGTTTTAGGAACTTATTATGTGCAAAATCGTTCAAATGTGCGTTATGAGCAAATTTCACCCAATGTAATTAATGCCTTAATTGCTACAGAAGACATTCGCTTTTACAGCCATTCGGGTATCGATTTCAGGCGTACTTTTACCATTATTTTTTATAACCTAATTGGCAAAAAACAAGGTGCCAGCACCATTACCCAGCAATTGGCATTAAACTTATTCTCAGAGCGGGCTAAAAATCCCGTAAAACGGATTATACAAAAATTACAGGAATGGATTATTGCCGTACGCCTAGAACGCAATTATACCAAAGAAGAAATTGTAACCATTTACCTCAATACCGTTGATTTTGGTGCTTACAATACTTTCGGTATCAAATCGGCGGCCCGTACATATTTCAATACCACCCCCGATAAATTAACTCCAGATCAGGCAGCAGTACTTGTCGGGATGCTCAAAGGACCTTCTTTATATTCTCCAACCCGCAATCCAGACAGGGCTTTGGCACGTCGCAATACGGTTTTACAAAACATGGAGAAAGCCGGTTTTTTAAGTGATACAGAAACAGAAAAATTCCAGCAATTGCCTTTAGGCCTCAATTTTAGTCCTTCTACCTATAACGAAGGCATGGCACCCTACTTTCGTGCCATCCTCAAAAAAGAAATCCAGGGCATTTTTGAAGCACAATCTATTACTAAAGCCGATGGAACCCCTTATGATTTAGATCGCGATGGTTTAAAAATTTATACCACCATCAATTCCAGCATGCAGCGCTATGCAGAAGATGCACAAAAAGAATACATGCAGGAATTGCAAAAGCAATTTAATGCGCAATGGAAAGGCCGCAAAGATCCTTTTAAAGAATATCAGCAATTATTAGATCAGGGTATCAAACGCTCAGACCGTTACCGCCAGCTGGTAGCAGATGGCAAGACCGAAGAAGAAATTCGTCAGGATTTTAACCGGCCAGTCAGAATGACCATTTTCAGCTGGAAAGGCAACTTGGATACTTTAATGCGCCCCATCGATTCTATCAAATATTACAAACTCATTCTTCGCAATTCACTGATGTCTATGGAACCCCAAACCGGCCACGTTAAAGCCTGGGTGGGCGGTACCAATTTCGAACATTTCAAATACGACCAGGTAAAAATGGGCACCCGTCAGGTGGGTTCAACAGCCAAACCCTTTACCTATGCCGTAGCTATTGATAATGGCTATTCGCCATGCATGCTGGTACCCAACGAACCAGTAGATATTGAAGGTTGGACGCCAAACGCATACAAACCTTTGGCCGGAAGCATCACCTTAAAAACAGCGCTGGCAAATTCGCAAAACTATGTTACTGCCTACATGATGAAACAGGTGGGTGCTACTGCAGTATCTACCCTCATTAAAAAAATGGGCATTACCAGCGATGTGCCGGCTTACCCCTCTATTTGCCTGGGCACGTTTGATGCTTCAGTTTATGACATGGTGGGCGCCTATTCTGCCTTTGTAAACCACGGCATTTGGACCGAACCTATTTACATGCTCCGTATTGAAGATAAAAACGGCAATGTGCTTTACGAGCGTAAACCCAAAGTGGTATTTGCCTTGAATGAGCAAACGGCTTACGTAATGACCCAAATGTTAAAGGGGACTGTAGAAAGCGGAACAGGTGTACGTCTGCGTTATAAATATGGCCTTACAAACCCTATTGGTGGCAAAACCGGAACTACACAAAACAACTCCGATGGCTGGTTTATGGGCATTACACCCGAACTGGTTACCGGCGTTTGGACAGGCTGCGAAGACCGGGCCATTCACTTTTTCTCTACCAACCAGGGCGAAGGCGCCAACTCTGCATTGCCCATTTTTGGCTTGTACATGAAAAAAGTGTATGCCGATGGCAGTCTTCGGTATTCTAAAGGAGATTTTGAACTGCCCAAAGGCGAACTCAGCGTAACCCTGGATTGTAATGCCTACAATACACAACAACAGGCAGAACCCCAAAAGGATAATTAGTGTTTTTTAATTTAGATTTGATCCGGATTGCTTAAACCCAATCCGGATTTGGCGATTGTATCTATGAGCAACACTTTTGATATCCCTTCATTTCTCAAAAACCTGCCCGGCAAACCGGGGGTGTATCAATTCTGGAACGAAGAAGGAGAACTGATTTATATCGGCAAAGCCAAAAATCTCAAAAACAGGGTAAACTCTTATTTTGTAAAAGACAATCATCGGATAAACGCCAAAACCAAGGTACTAGTCACCAAAATCAGGAAAATTACCTTTACCCTAGTTGATACCGAAATTGATGCCTGGCTGCTGGAAAACAGCCTGATTAAAAAACATCAGCCCCGCTACAATGTCTTATTAAAAGACGATAAAACCTATCCCTGGATAGTGATCAAAAACGAGCGCTTTCCACGTATTTTTAGTACCCGAAAAGTAATTAAAGACGGCTCTACCTATTTCGGTCCTTATGCATCGGTAAACATGATGTATACCATTTTGGGATTAATTAAAGACATTTACCCGCTGCGTACCTGCAATTTACCGCTTACTGCACCCAATATTGCAGCCGGTAAATTTAAAGTATGCCTGGAGTACCAAATTGGGAATTGCAAGGGTCCCTGCCAGGCTTTTCAAACCGAAGCTGACTATAATCTGGCCATTGAAAATATTAAAGATATCCTTAACGGGAAGATTGGTTCTGTAATTAAACAGTTGAAACTGGAAATGGACCAGGCAGCTACCGCGATGAATTTTGAACTAGCCCATCAATTGAAACTAAAACTCGATTCGCTGGAAGGATATCAGAGTAAATCTACTGTGGTGAGTTCGTCCATTACCAATGTGGACGTGTTCAGCATTGCTTCTGAGGCGCAATATGCATTTGTAAATTATTTAAAAGTGATGAACGGCGCCATCATTCAGACCCAAACCATAGAAATTCGTAAAAAGCTGGACGAAAGCGATGAAGAATTACTGAGTATTGCGATTTCTGATTTTCGGAGCCGTTTTAACAGCCAATCGAAAGAAATTGTAATTCCTTTTGACTTGGAATTGAGCGATCCGGGCATCAATTTTACCGTGCCTAAACTCGGCGAAAAGAAAAAACTGCTGGAACTATCGCAGAAAAATGTGCTTTACTTTAAACGCGAACGACTGGACCAATACGAAAAACTTAATCCGGAAGTAAAAACCGAACGGGTTTTAACGCAAATGATGAAAGACTTGCGCTTAAATCAGCTGCCTAAACATATTGAATGTTTTGATAACTCTAACTTTCAGGGTAAATATCCAGTTTCGGCCATTGTGGTTTTTAAAGATGCCAAACCATCTAAAAAAGATTACCGGCATTTTAACGTAAAAACGGTAGAAGGGCCCAACGATTTTGCCACCATGGAAGAAGCGGTTTTTCGCCGCTACCGCCGTTTGCTTGATGAAAACGAACCACTACCCCAACTGGTAATTATTGATGGTGGTAAAGGCCAGCTGTCTGCCGCATTAAAGAGCTTAAAAAAACTGGGGATTGATAAAGAACTGACCGTTATTGGCATAGCCAAACGTTTAGAAGAATTGTATTATCCCGGCGATCAATATCCGCTTTACCTGGATAAACGCTCAGAAAGCCTGCGAATTATTCAGCAATTGCGTGATGAGGCCCACCGTTTTGGCATTACTTTTCACCGTAAAAAACGCGATCAGGGCACTTTGTTAACCGAGTTGGAAGAGATTCCGGGGATTGGCAAAACCACTGCCGATAAATTGTTGCGGCGTTTTAAATCAGTGAAAAAAATTAAAGAGGCT
>CAZFAE010000064.1:0-6109 GCA_964516035.1 uncultured Sphingobacterium sp. | reverse complement strand
GTGGTTTTTACTTTAACAGAAGAAGATTTAAAGTTTTACAATGCCGATTTGAATTTTGTGGCCGAGCCCGGCGATTTTAAAGTGTTTGTGGGCAATAGTTCGAGAAATGTACAAGCTGCTGATTTTAAATTGATTAAGTAAGTTCACTGAGGATGAAAAAGTGATGAATTGTATTTTTTGCAGGATTTCTTTCATCGGCTTAAGTCAAATTAAAATAAACTCATGAATTTGGGCTTTAGATGTGTGAAATCACTTTCTAAAAAATTAAATCTAAATGACCATACTAGATAATAAACAAAAAGACTTGATTAACTGCGAAAAGACATTTTTGGTTTAAAGAGTACGGTATTTTGTTCGGGCTTGCTTGTATTTACTCAGTATTAATTTAAGCCGAGAAATGAACATCTGGGCAATCGTTCAGCTTACTCTGCAGTAAAGTTGAAACTTCCGGTAAAGGTTATAGCTCCTGCTGCATTATATTTTTTAAATGAACCAACGATCTTTCCCGGATAGCTGCTACTTTCAAAAATTATTTCGGTTCTACCATAATTATAGGGGTCGTCAACTTCCGCATTAAAAAAATCACCATAGAAATCTACTTCTCTACCCAAATTAACATTCGTAGTATAGGTAACTCCATTTTGAACTGCCGAACTTGTAGAGAAATCAAGGCCTCCATTATTTCTGCTATCTACCAACACAAAAAACATATATCTGGCACCATTACCATTGGGTTGGTATTGTAATGAAAAATGCCCATTTGAATTTGGTATGGGAGTATTAACATACTTAGTGCTAATTGTGCTTCCACTTGCTTTAGTAATGGTAAAAGTGCCCGAAAGCTTAGCACTATCTTCCGACTTTTTGCAGGAGGCTATACTTATCAAAAGTGATAAAAATAGAAGTTGTTTAAGTTTTTTGATCATCATAATTTCTTATATTTTAGAATAATTTTGAGTTCTATTTTAATGTATTCACCAATATTTTATACTTCCCAGTAACTGGAACTAGAGTCTTTTTATTATTTTAAAGGTGCATGAAAAGGTTTCGCTAATGAGATAAGTTTTATCCGTAGAGGTATTTTCTATTAATTTGATATATTCAACAGTGTGAGTTCTGCCCGAACTTGCTTTTTGCAGCCCCATAAGCCCGTCAAGCATAGGCTAAGTAAAAGACCTAAACAATTAAGATATACAAACGATTTCATCAGATTCTGAGTGTTAACGCAAAGTGCGTACCGCTACTCGATACTTACCGCTTAAAGGAATAGCCACATTATTGCTATTTCGTAGGGTACACGAAAAGGTACCACTTACAGCATAAATCTTCTCGGTAGAAGTAGTTTCTGTTAAGGTGATAGATTCAATAGTATGTGTTCTGCCGGTTGATTGCACCGTACACGTTTGGTTACTTAAGCTTTTGTCGCTAAAGTCAATATTCAAATCAAAATTCGAATTACATGCCCCCAAAAGGGTGTAAAAGTGGTCCCCGATATCTACCAATCGAACACTTGCACTACTGGGTGTGTTAAAGTCTACTTCGTTCTCATGATGGAATAAGTAAGCGTCAAATTCTAATTGCGAATTTTCAATCATACCCCCAAACTGTAAAAAGCCGAGTTTGTTCGTGCAGCTTGTTTGCCCGCTAAAACCAGTACCCGCAATGTCTGCTAAGTTTTCTTTATAGGTTTGGCCATCTACGGTAATCTCTAAAAACAGGTTACCGGAGTTTGTTGAAGAGCTTTTTTCACACGATTGTATAACCAATAGGGTTAAAACAAAAAGTAGTATTTTTTTCATGGTCTTGTATTTTGAATAATATTTTTGGAAGAGCAAAAAGGCTCCTGAAACATATTCCAGGAGCCTAATAAAGTGAAAGGTTACTTATTTAAATTTATAACCGATAGAAAGGGTAAATGCACTGGCAGTAGTTTTGTACCCAGCTTCAGCTACTTTGTTGATGTCTGATAAACCGGCTTGATATCTTGCGCCAGCAACAAATTTATCGGCAAAGCCATATTCAGCGCCAAAAACAAGGCTAAAGTCAGTCCCTTTGTAATCAGCCTTTACATCTGAAGTTTCAGATCCTACTCCAGAAATACTTAGAGTTTGTTTAGCAGAGCTTACAAACGACAATTGTGGCCCAGCAATTAACGCTAAATCAGCAAAATGATACTTGGCTAAAACAGGGATGGCTAAGGTATTGAAATTGAATTTATAGCTATCGCCAGCTTCTGAAATTTTGGTACCTAATTGAGAATAGTTTAATTCTGGTTGAACAGAAAATTTGTCTGAAAGTTGTAATTCAGCAAACACACCTAAGTTTAAGCCTAATTTCGCGTCGCCATTGGTAGAGGCTCCGTCTCCTGAATCTTTCATGTTGGCCATGTTCAGTCCTAATTTTGCGCCAAAGCTAGTTTGAGCAAATGATGCGGCAGAAATTAGGCATGCTGCGGCAAATAAAATAGTAAACTTTGTTTTCATAATGTTGTTTAATTTGGTTTTTTCCTACTCATAAGGCTTTTCGGTACCGCCCCGTTTTTAATGGTTTCTGAACTCCATTTTAATTTATACAACCAAGCTACACAAGTACACCATGGGCTGCTATTTCTTTTATGTGAAAAGCGTCTAGTCACGCAATGTCACGAACTGTACTTAGTCTATAAACACGCCAAAAAGCTGTGCATTGCTTACACCGTTAGTAATGTTAATAGCGGTTCCATTCTTCCATAGTTTGGCCACATCTTTAGTACCGTTGTTTTCATATCCGGCTACATATACATCGGTGCCGGCCACAAATACAGATTGTGCGTTGGCATTATTTGTCCCATTGCTTAGGCTGGTAGCTACCCCGTTTTTCCATAGTTTGGCTACTGCTTTTTTATTACCAAAAGCCAGCGTACCACTGTATTCTACCCCAGCCACATATACATCAGATCCTAGAACAAAGACAGAATTGGCTCTGGCGTAATTACTGCCATTGGTTAAATTACTGGCCACCCCATTTTTCCAAATTTTGGCAATAGATGTGCCTGGAAGCTTTTCTTCGCCTACAACATACACATCTTGCCCAGAAACATACACAGAATACCCATACACACTACTTGTTCCATCTGATAAATTAGTAGCCACGCCATTTTTCCATACTTTAGCGATTCTGTAATTGCCAGCATTTACATTTCCTGCCACATACACGTTGTTTCCAGAAACAAAAAGTCCATCGGCAGCACTTAAATTACTTGAATTTGATAATACGGTATACGATGAATTTTTGTAGTAGCTAGAAACGTATTTACTGCCAACTGGATAATCGGCAGCATAATATACGTCACTCCCGGATACAAAAATGGATTTGGGCGTAAAGGAACTTTTACGAGATACAGCAGTATTTTTCCACACTCTACCTGAAATGTATTCTTCTGTATTGTATCCAGTAACGTACACATCGCCATTGCTCACATAAATAGAATTGGCTTGGGCATTATGTAAGCCATCTGAGAGGGCAGTAGCCACGCCATTTTTCCAAAACTTTGCTACATCTTTTGTGCCATTAGATTCATAACCCACCACATACACATTCCCGGTACTCAAGGTAGTAAACACCCGTTCGGTGCCATAGGCGGTACCATTTACATTGGTGGCATAGGCACGTACATAATAGCTGGTATTTGGGTTTAAACCGGTTATCTGTGAAGTAAAAGAACTCGAAAGACTGGCTACTGTTTTCGTAGTTAAATTGATGCTTGGGCTTGGGTTGGTACTCCAAACAATGCCTTGTGCAAGTACTGCAGAGCCCCCATTACTAACAAGCACTCCTCCGGAGCTTGCTGTGTTTTTAGTAATATTGCTTACGCTAGTGGTAGTAATGTTTGGGATGGAACCAGCACTAGGGTTGCTAGGGGCGGGAGTGTTCGTAGAACTTTCTCCTTTTTTGCAGCTACTTAAACCAATAATGGCTAATAAAGCTATTCCGAATAAAACTCTCATTACTGTTTAGTACCCGACCAAGGGCCCTGATAATTTCCATTTGACCATGTCCCACTACACTGTCTTCCAGACATAGTACCGTTAAATGTTCCATCTAAGGACGAGGTTCCGAATGTAGCCACTAAATTTCCGGCATTATTAATTCTGCCTTCAATAGTAAAGGAAGTTGCGGCTACGGTAGAATTTCCTAATCCGGTTACCGTTCCATTGTCGTTGACGTACACCGTCCACGAGCCTGAATCGTTTCCTGTAAAAGTTCCCGTCCAAGTGCCTTGGAAGGCGTTATCTCCTGATTTTTTGCAAGCAGAGATGCTCACTAGCAAAAGCATCAATACCATTATTTTTTTCATGTTGTTTAATTTGGTTTGTTCCTACTCATAAGGCTTTTCGGTACCGCCCCGTTTTTAATGGTTTCTGGACTCCACCTTAACTCATTCAACTAAGCTATACAAGTACACCATGGGCTGCTATTTCTTTTATGTGAAAAGCGTATTGTCACGAATTGTAACACGTTTTGCCATTCGTTTTTATAATCAATAGTTATCTTTAGTATTTAAATACTAACCATGAGAAACCTCTATCTATTTTTCCTTCTTTTCGCATACTCGGGTTTCGCCATTGCTCAAAGACATCAAGGATTTAAGTGGATGGGTCCTGAACTTAACCGTTATGAGGTAGATCTGACTACACAAGAATTTTTGGTAAATACCCCTGCGGGAGAAAGCAAGGTATTGGGCATGTTAAGTCCTGCGGGTATTTTTTCAGAGTTACCTAAAGACTTTGATGTAAGCGTGTTTTATAAAGGAGACACCATCACTATCAGCGTGCCCGGAACCGGTCAGGTATATCAATTAGATCCTCATTCACTGGTTGTAAAGCGGGTAGATAGAACTTTTTTTAGGGGCTATAATTTTACCGCTAATCAATTTATGCATAACGATACCCTATTCTCTATTGGAGGTGAAGGGTTTTGGCTGCGCCATAGTTTAATTACTTATTACAATGCCCGCACCCATGAGTGGGATTTGTATAAAACCAGCGATAAAAACGAACAACCATCTAGTATTCATTTCAGTGGCTACTCCTCAGTACATAACAGTTTCTTTTCAGCGTATTTAGACCCCGGGAAAGAACCTTACGACAAAAAAATTAATGCCTATTTCTTTGATTTTAATACCCATTCATGGATAAATAAAGGAGTGCTTAATCCTGAACTTGTTAACTTTTCTAAACAATTATTCCGTAGCGTTTGGACCGGAACTTATTTGGTTTGTTTTTATGGTCATGAAGATCTACTTATTGTTGATCCTTTTAATAATCATTTATTCAGGTACAGCGATAATACCGATAAATTTTTTCTTGACAATGCTCAAGTAGGTTATCAGAAAGGTAATTTGTATTCACTGCAATACAACAATACACAAATAGGAGCCACCTATTTATTAGATAGCTTATCTGTAGAGAAATTAGTTAAATCATCTACCTTAATCGGACCGGTATATCTATCTGCATTTGATACCTATAAACAAGCTGTATTTGGGATATTTACTGCATTTGCACTCGCTATTGGATTATGGATATATAGTAGAAAACAGAAAGCGGGAGTGAAAATACTTTCGGAGCAAGAGCAGCAATTATTAACAGTATTTATACAACTATCTCCAGGCCAAAATATATCCAGCATAGAATTAAATAATATTCTAAATATCAACGATAAATCTTACGATAACCAACGCCAAATCAGGAACAGGATTATTGGCTCCTTAAATAGCAAACTCCGGATACTGCTCGAAGATAAAGAACTCATTTTACGCATTTCGAGTGATGAGGATAAGCGGATGATGAACTATTATTTAAACCCCGAGCTAAAGCCCAAAGATTTAGAAAGGCTATTACAAGAATAGCATAATACGGTTGTGCCAAATAGATACTAAGTTCAACAACTTATTGCTCACACATTTAATCCTGATACTGAAGCAGAAACTATTGCTCTGCAGCCCGATTGGGTTGACTAGGATCTCAAAAAATAGTGACTTTTTCGACTGATTTTATGGTTTTATTTCTCCGAATTTTTATCGGCGTAGCCAAACACTTTTTGTAACAATGCGCTACTTCTGGCACCT
>CAZFAE010000063.1:0-6534 GCA_964516035.1 uncultured Sphingobacterium sp. | reverse complement strand
AACAATTCCTGATCGGCAATAATACCAATGCTTGGATTTTGATTGACAGCTAACAAAGAGATTGTAGAAAACTTGTAATACAAGGTACCGAAGTTATTACCGGCACCACCATCTGTTTGACCAGCACAATCCTTTGCAATTCCCTGATTACCGGTTCCGGCAGGGTTACCGCTGGCTTCTTTTAATACTACGTAATAAGCAGTATTGGCTGCCAAGGCAGTGGTTCCAGGGAAATTGAAGGTAAAGTCTGAAAAGTTTGTATTAGAGTTTATTGTTATGGTATTAGATGTTTCTAAAAGAGAATTGAATTTATCGTAAGGATTGGCTGAACTTGGATCAGCATCGGTGCTGTGTAATTCCAGGTATAAACCGTAATTATTATTGGCATCGGTATTATCTAACTTTAAGGTTACCGAACTTAACGCTCCTGAACCGTTAGTGGTTAAGGTTTGCCAGGCATTGCTCCAACCTGTATTGCAATTTGCAATAGTATTTGAACCTACTTCTACCTCGGTTACCATATCAAACTTATAATACAAGGTGCCGAAGTTGTTACCTGCACCACCATCTGTACTAGCATTGCTACAATTAAAACTAATTCCCTGATCACCGGTTCCGGCAGGGTTACCGCTGGCTTCTTTTAATACTACATAATAAGCAGTATTGGCTGCCAAGACAGTGGTTCCAGGAAAATTGAAGGTAAAGTCTGAATAGTTTGTATTAGAGTTTATTGTTATGGTATTAGATGTTTCTAGAAGAGAATTGAATTTATCGTAAGGATTGGCTGAACTTGGATCAGCATCGGTGCTGTGTAATTCCAGGTATAAACCGTAATTATTAGTGGCATCGGTATTGTCTAATTTTAAGGTTACTGAACTTAAAACGCCCGAACCGTTGGTGGTTATGGTTTGCCAAGCATTACTCCAACCTGTTGTACAGCTTGCAGTTGTATTTGAACCTACTTCTACCGCATTGGTTACCGTTCCGCTTGGGTTGGTAATGCTTATTGCTCCGCCTGTAATGCCGCTAGGTACCACAATGGTAATGGTAGTAGCGTTTACCACCGTGTAACTTACCGAAACGCCCCCAATAGTAACTAAGGAAGTATTGTTAAAACCGGTACCGCTAATGGTTAAGGTAGACCCAACATTTACTTTAGCCGGGCTAAAGGAAGTGATAGTTGGTGGCTGTGGTAAACTTAAAGTACCCGCCGCACTGACAACTGAAGCACAAGGGCTTGAGTTTAATACACATCTGTAATTGTTACCAAACAGATCGTTGGTAATATTGGTTAGGGTAAGAGTAGAACCTGTTGCACCTGTATACAGAGAATTATTACTAATGTTTACGTACCCTGATCCACTATCTACCTGCCATTGATAAGTTATACCCGAACCACTAGCAGTAACCGAAAAAGTTGCGTTTTCACCAGCAGAAGCCGAAGCATGTTGCACATTAGTAGTAATGCTTAGAGGAGAGCTTACAGCCACTATCACTGATTTTGTCTCAGTAGTATTGCTTGCCGTGGTAATTGCACAGGTATAAGTTCCCGCATTTACTGCGGATGCATTGGCAATAATTGGATTTTGGTTGGTTGAAGTGAAGCCATTGGGGCCAGACCACGAATAAGAAACACCTCCAAATGCCGTTAAATTGATATCCGTCCCTTCACAAACAGGGGTATTAGCGCCTACTCCAGCTGGAGCATAGGTTGTAAATCTGGTAATTACTTTTGCATCGCTGCGTAATGTAAATCCAGAAGTATAATTACCGTACTCTCCAGAAACAGAGATATAAGGAACATTGGATAATATAGGGTGTGCGGTATCGACCAGAATTTTATTGTAAGGATTATAAAAACTATAACCATTAAAATCACTAAAAGGAGAAATATTTGTGAGCATGGTTTTAAAAGGCGCTGAAAAACGAGCCAAATAGGCACCCCATCCGGTGACCATTAAGCCTCCACCTGCAGACACATAATCTTCTAAAGCCGTATTAAATTCAGAATTGTTTAGGTGACCAACTTGAGCAATGCCATTACATCCTACAATCACTAAATCATAAACCTGTAAACTAGATAAGGTAGTAAAAGCATTTGGGCTATTAAATAGGTCTATTGTCCAACCTTTAGATTCTGCAAACGTTTTAAGGGCCTGAGCAGAAATATTACCCGAAGAAATATCATAGTTAAAAGCCGCAATTTTACCCGTTGTTTTCTGAGCGGTAAAATTAATCATGTTTTCCAATAACTGTTTGGTTATGTCGTTATTGTAGAGCGCTCCTGTTGCATAGCCATTATCACCCAGATACATCATACCTGCCCAGGTAACGATACCTTGGTTGTGTTGTCTGGTTACGATACCGATTTGTTGTTCTTGTGCTTTGGTTGCAAAGGCCAACAAACTTAGGGAACAAAATAGGGCGATACGCTTTAAAAATTTCATATTAAATGGATTTATTTTTATAAAGATGTAGTGAATGTAATTTCTACAACAGTTTCAATCCGCAAAGCTAATCTTTGTACAAACAGTTAGAATATAATTATTGATAATATTAATCCACTTTTTAAAAAACAGGACTGATTTTAGTACTTGCATTCTCTATGGGCTATTGATATCTTTGTAAAAATTATTTTAAATTAATAAATAGAATAACTACTAGTTATTTATGCTGCTCTACATTTCTATTCTTACTATTATTTTATCTTTTATCCTGCTTGCTTACAATTGGCGACTGAATAAAAACAGCCTGTACCTTTCGGCTTTTTTTATTATTTCTGCCACCTACGGGCTTACCCATCATTTTATTGTAGATAACCAATCTGCTTTCTGGCTGGCTATTTTTTACGCCCATTTTTCGCCACTATGGTACCTTATTGGGCCCCTACTCTATTTTTATGTAAAAGGTACCCTAAGCGACAAAAAAGCTTTTCAGTCGCCATGGGATTATCTGCATTTTGCGCCTGCATTGATTCATTTACTGGGTATTGGTCCTTATATGTTCAAACCTTTTAGCGAAAAAATGCAAATCGCAGCCATGATTATTGAAAACATGGATGTAATGAAGCAAATAAAACCCAACTCGCTTTATCCAAGTGTTTGGGCATTTGTACTGAGGCCTGTTTTATTGCTGGGTTACCTACTCATCTGCGGCTATTGGGTATGGGGCTTCGCCAGCGGTAAAAATAAATTCAAACAACTGCCTTATAAACAGTTTATCATCACCTATCGTTGGCTAATTATCCTCTTAGGTACTGTTGGCTTAATTGGACTTAATTTATTGCTCATTACCCTTTCTTTTTGGGAAAGCCCGATGACTGCCAGGCTAATCAATTCTGCTCCACTTTACATTGTGTCTGGATTTGCTTTTTTGATCATGTCATTAAGTATTCTCATTTTTCCACAAGTATTATATGGTCTGCCCAGCAGTACCGGTACCGTATCAAGCAAAAAAACAGGGCGAAAAAAATCAACACCCAATGCTGTTGATTTAAATGAAGAGGATGATCCTTTTAATGAATTGGCGTTGCAGATTAAAGGATATCTGACAGATCAAAAACCCTATCTCAATCCTGAATTTTCAACTGCCGATATTGCGGTAGCCTTAAATGTTCCGCAACACCATATCGCTTATTGTTTTAATACCATTCTTAAAACCAAGTTTACCCAAAAGCGGGCTGAACTGAGGGTGGCTTATGCCCAGGAATTGTTGAAAAACGGGATGACAGAAAACCTCTCTATCGACGGTATCGGATATCAATCCGGATTTTCTACACGCTCTAATTTTTACAATACTTTTAAGTCTGAAACCGGCTTTACCCCCAGCGAATACCTCGATCAATTCCGGTAATAAAAAATTACTTTTCCATAGCCTGTATTAAACTACCAAAAATCAAAGCACTCATCTCCCCTTTCGAGAAGAAAAACCCATCAAGAACACAAAGCAAACCCTTGGTTTGGGGTGTGTAAAAGACATAACAGACCTTTTAATATCACCATCATGTAATTTCAAGATATGGCAAGCTAAGCCCTCAGCCAGACGAGAAAGAATTTATTGGAATACAAAAAAAGCCCTCCGATAAATCGGAAGGCTTTAAGAAAAATCAAATTTTAAGTTATCTAAAATGCATTATAAGTAATGCGAATAGTTGTATTACCCCATCCATCTTTTAAAACGGTAACATGATAATTGGTATTTCCTTGATCTGGCACTAAGTCAAATTCAAGGGTGTGATAGTATGATAAAGCATCAGGAATTACAGAAACAAAAGCATCCAGGTTTTGTAAAGAAAATACCTCAGCACCCGTTTTTATTAGGCCAGTGCTTCCATTATTCCAGGCTGCTGCATTCACCACCTTATGGGTAATCAATACCGAAAATTCAGACGGAGCAGTGTTATTTGTACGGGCAATTTGCACTACACCATCCTGGTTCACTTTTACGGCAATTCCACCGAGTGTAACGATTTGGTTTTTTGCCTGTGCATATTGCGGACCGCCTGCATTTTGCCAGCCTAACACACCCTCACCATCGGTAGTTAACACTTGGCCATTAGTACCATCTGTATTGGGATAGGTTACCGTACCTGTACTTAATTTACCGGCAGTTTTTACTGCTGTAATATTGGCATTACCTAACTGAATGGTATTGTCTGCATTCACTATGGCTTCGGCGCCCAAGGCGGTAGCATTAGAAAATGTTCCTGGAGCAGCCATTTTGGCTCCCTGCCCTAAAAATGTATTTCTGTTACCTGTAGTTAAATTTTGGCCGGCCGCATAACCCAAGGCGGTATTATAACTGGCGTTCATGCTAAACATGGTTTGTGCGCCAATGGCTGTATTTTGCTCTCCCTCGGTTAACGACATTATCGATTCTGCGCCAATGGTAGTATTTTGCTTACCTGTTCTTAAGCTCACGGCACTGGCGTAACCTACTGCGGTATTGTTATTATTGTTTACTCCGTTATAATCTTTAAGTGCAAAAAAACCAATAGCCGTACTTCTTGAGCCGGTACCTGCACCTAATGCATTGGCACCCACTACCGTATTTTGCTCATTATTTCCGGCACCCCTACCAATAACCAGGCCATTTGCTTTGATATCTGAACTAAAGGTTTTAGCTCCGGCAAAGGTTTGGCTGCCGGTAGTAATTACACCACCATTTGTGCCATCGGCAGGACTTAAACTTAGCACACCGTCAAGTAGGCTTGCACCATTGGCAGTAGAAGTACTGCCAATTGCGCCAATAGAATTCAGATTACTCATTCCATCAGCTCCAGCAGGACCTTGAGGACCAGCAGGTCCGGTTAATCCAACAGGGCCTGCAGGTCCTTCACCTTCATTAGACGGGGTCCAGGCAGTACCGTTCCATTTTAATATTTGGCCGGTATTGGGGGCCGTGGTGCTGATGGCTTGGCCTTGCAATTTGTTTACTGTGGGGTTTGGATAGGTCCCGCTTAAATCGCCGCTTGCATTACCTATCGGTGCTGCGCTGTTGGCATATAGGGCGTAGGGTACGCTTTGTAATTGCGAGGTTCCCATATTGATGTAATTGTTTCCTCCCTGTGGGTCGATTTCTACTTGTAGGTATTTACTGCCACTTGCCCAGTTTACTCCGGCCAAGGTGCCGCTTTGGCTTAAGGCTCCGCTGCTTCCGATCACCACGTTAAAAAGCCCGAAGGTGTTGGTGCTTATCAAACGGGTTTCGCTGTACACGTTGTTTCCGTTGGCACTACCTTCTTTGATGCTCAGTTTTAGGGTAATTTGCTGTGCCGCTATCGGGGTTCCGTCTGCTCTGCGGGCTACTCCCTGGTAGTTTATACCTGTGTTTTGCTGGGCTTTTAGCAAACTGCTTGTTACTAATAATAGCGCAGTTATTAAAAATCGTGGTGTTAGTTTTTTGAACATGGTTGTGCTTGGTCTTTGTTTTTATCTAACTATGGTGAGGTATCCTTTTTTAATGCCGGTGGTTTCGCCTTTTTTGAGTTTGATGATGTAGTAGTAGGTGTCTTCGCTGAGGCTGAGTTCTCCTAGTTTGCCGTTCCAGTTGTTTTGGTAGTTTTTGGCATAGTATACCTGGCGCCCGGCTCGGTCGTATACGCTGACTTCGTTTTCGGGGTATTGGTCTAGGTATTGTATGGTCCAGGTATCGTTTTCTCCATCGCCATTGGCGGATAGGATATTGTTGGGATTGATATTGAAACCGTTCAATATATCGGCCGGTACTGTTTTTTGGGGCTGTAATAGGCCGTTGGTCAGGCTGTATTCGCTGCCTAGCATGCTTTCGACAAGGGCCAGCTCGCCTACACTCCACTCGTAGGTGATGTTTAAATAGCTTTGGCTACCGCCCGCGGTATTGAGTACTGATGGACTGGTAATTTGGGCCTGAGAGCTTTGAGTAGATACAAAAAACAAGCAAATAATCAGGCAAAAACTGTTAAAGGTTAGTAATTTTCTAATCATAAGGTGTGTAATTGGTTTATTTTTTCTGCTTGCTCAGGTTAACCTGCAGGCCCAGTTCAAAGCTGCCGTT
>CAZFAE010000062.1:0-6760 GCA_964516035.1 uncultured Sphingobacterium sp. | reverse complement strand
ACCGGAGAAAGGTTATTAACGCTTACTTGCAGTCTGTATTGTTCACGTTTTTTATCGTATTTCAAATAGGGGATAGTTAGCGGGTATTCTTCCTTTAAAAAAACATAAGCACGCAGGCTCAACCATAAATCAACCTCATGCGTTTGTCCGCTTTCGCCAAAGCCAAACACATCCGGGGTGCTGGTTTTGTGCAAGTCGGCAAACTGAATGGCTTTGGGTAAAATTTCCAGTGCGGTCATCCGTTCAATATTAAAATATTTAACCTGTTTACTGGCCGGTTCAAAGGCTACCAAATTTTGGTAATTCCCGGTAAAGTGGATGGGCTCTACCAGGCGGTCGTCGATCAAATTAGAATTGGCCGAATGGTACTTTTTAATTAATAGCTGTTTCTTTTGGGCTATTGCTTCGCCGGCTTTTTCTACCAAATTAGCCAGGTGTGCTTTAAAAACCTGCCCCCCTTGGATATGAATATCCGAATGGATGTACAACTTTTTTAAAATACTATCCTTAAGCATATTGCCTTTAGCAGAAGTCATTAAGAGCTCTTTGAGCACCGCAGATTCGTCGGGGGTTAAACTAAAGGGCGTAATACTCGTTTCGTCGGGGATAGCATAGCGGTTAAAGGTATCTTTCTCAAGCGGGAACCCTACTTCGCGAAGCAAATCGAAATAGCGGTAAACCGTTCGGTTATCTATACTGAGTGTTTTAGCCAAGGATCTGATAGATTTGGCCGGCTTTGATTTAAGCAAATTAATCAGCTGAAAGACTCGCAGTATCTTATGCTGGTTATACATAGGGTTTGTACTAAATGGCAGGCATCATCGCCTAAAGCAATTTCTTAATAATTAATTGTAATAGCAATCAAAATTAGGTGAATAATAGTGCGGTCACACATAATCACTTAATATGTTCGACAATTTGAGTCAAAGTATTTATAAGCAAAATTCATTCACCTGTATTGTCAATTTTATAATCGAACATTGGGCAAATCAATTAAAAAACACAACATGAAAACAAAATTTTATCTATTAGTAGCCGCAGGAATGATTATTTCTGGAGCAACATTCGGACAAACAAAGTTTGGTGCACACGCTGGTATTAACATATCAAATGAAAGAGCTAAAGCTGGTGATGTAACTGTATCAGCAACGGCTAAGGTAGGGCTAACCTTAGGGGCATTTGCCGAATTTAATCTTTCGGATGTCTTTGCAGTTCAAACCGAAATTAACTTTTCTCAAATGGGAGCCAAAGATGGTGACTTGAAGGAAAACCTGAATTATATCTCTGCCCCTGTATTAGCGAAATTTCGTTTTGGAGGCTTAGGGATTTATGCAGGCCCCCAAATCGGCTTCTTGTTGTCTGCTAATGATAAACTAGACGGTGAAAGAGCAAGCGTTACCTCAAGCTTTAAAACTATAGATTTTAGTGCTATTGGG
Source organism: uncultured Sphingobacterium sp. (assembly GCA_964516035.1). GTDB lineage: Bacteria > Bacteroidota > Bacteroidia > Sphingobacteriales > Sphingobacteriaceae > JAIPAN01. The sequence goes on along the minus strand of CAZFAE010000062.1, from coordinate 5,324 downwards.
GGTGCTGAATACACCTTTGCTGAAAAGTTTATATTAAGCGCCAGATATCAACTAGGGCTAGCAAATACATTAAGTGATACTTCATTAGGAGCCAAGTTGGTAAACAATGGAGCCACTATTACTTTAGGTTATAAATTCTAAATTATCATACTACTAAGCCCCAACTATTAATTGGGGTTTTTTAATTCAAAAAACCAATGAAAAAAATCATTTATTTAATTGCTTTCATAGCGATTACCTTACCAGCAGCTGCCCAAGAAACAGCAAAACAAATTTTTAATGTGCCCAATTTACCCGCTGTCCTTTCAGTACATAAAAATGTTGCCATTTTACCCTTCAGGGTTACCATTGGTTACAAAAGAATGCCAAAGGGATTTGATGCAGAAGGCAATAGGCTTGAAGAACAAAAATCAGGATTAAACTTACAGCAAGGAATGTACACCTATCTCTTGAGAAGATCGTCAGATTACTTTGTGAGTTTCCAAGATGTTGAAAGAACAAATGCATTACTAAGAAAAGCTGGATTGATTGATAAGGTTGATGAAACATTGCCCGATGAGCTGTGTAAGATATTAGGGGTTGAGGCGGTGATTAAATGCTCTTACTCCTACGAAAAGACGGGAAGTGAAGCAGGAGCAATTGCTATGGTAGCACTCTTGGGTGTTGCCGGTAAAACAGGGAGCGGAAATCTAACCATGCAAATTAATAATGGTATAGATGGGGCTCTCTTATGGAGATTCTACAAAGAAATGAATGAAACCGCGTTTTCTAATGGTAATGAAATTATGGAAAGAATGATGCGTAAGGTTTCAAGAAACTTTCCATATATAAAAGAATAAAGCAATGAAAAAATTATATCTGCTTTTTTTAGGGGTCATTCTTTTGGCTTCTTGCAAGAAATCTGAAGAGAATCTATCAAATGAGAAATTAATAGTTGGTACTTGGCAATCTGTATCTTCAATAAGTAAAATATACAAAAACAATGTTCTTATTACTTCAGAAACCGATCAAAATTCAAATGAAATTTTAGTTTTCAATGCAGACTTAAGCTTCAAGGATAGAGATATAGACCCAACAAATCCGGGAGTCATGAATTGGACGTATGGTACATATAGCATTAGCGGGGAGACCTTGACCACAATTTGGGCACAACAGGACACCTATGTATATACCATTAAGAATATAACTAAGTCATCACTTACGCTAGTTGAAACCTACACGTACAGAAGTGGCGGATTTGATTATAAAGAGATATACGAATACGTTTGGAAAAAAGTATAGTATGCCAATACCTACCATACAAAATTTAAAATGTGTTGTTTGTTTGGTTTAGTTGAATACCCCCCGGCCTGCGAACCGGGGGGTTATTTTAGAAGAAATTCCGATATTTAACACCATGCGTTTAGCCAAACACCTGATTAGAACCCTTGTATTGGGGGCGTTTATTTTATTGGCTTGCAGCAAGCCGGGCGGCCAAAACCCTATCAACCTGGCCGACAATGGGAACCTACTATTAGGCAACCCCAGTGGGGCTGGTAACAGCAATGCAAACAATTACTTGATAGATAAGGCTTATTATATGCTCTCTTATAATAATAGCAACCGCATCCCCAATTGGGTAAGCTGGCACCTCGACGAAAACAATATCGGTTCGGCCGACAGGCAAAATGATTTTAGGCCTGATGCTACTTTACCCAACAGCTGGTACAAAGTAGACGATAGCAGTTACACTGGTTCGGGTTTCGACCGTGGACACAACTGCCCCTCCGCAGATAGAACGGCTAGTATTGCGGCTAATTCGGCTACGTTTTTGATGAGCAATATGATACCTCAGGCACCCAACAATAACCGGCAAACCTGGGCGGGACTCGAAGATTACGCCCGCACTTTGGTTGCAGCAGGCAAGGAGGTTTATATCATCATGGGCACTTATGGTAAGGGCGGCACCGGCAGCAATGGCTATGCCACCACCATTGACCGGGGCCGAATTGTAGTACCCGCACATATTTGGAAAGTGTTGGTGGTCATTCCGCAGGGGAATAACGATTTGGCCCGTATCAATACCAGCACCCGGGTAATTGCAGTGAATACACCAAACAGCCAAAGTGTATCTTCTAACTGGCGTAGCTACCGCACGTCGGTAAATGCCATTGAACAAGCCACCGGCTACGATTTATTAAGCAACTTATCCGAAAACCTCCAAACTCTTTTAGAAGATAAAGTAGATGCGAATTAAGATGAAGAAACTCGTATTCCTACTCCCATTATTGCTCTTATTGAGTAGCTGCGATTTACAAGAAGGTGGATCATCTACCTATGTTAAACCTTCTGTAGATAAAAACGGTCGTCTACGCAAAGGCCATGTACGCAAATCGGTTTCTAGCTCCAAAAATGCGGTTAAAAACCAAAACCGCTCCCGGTATTATTACCATACCAGGGGGAAGTATCGGAGAAAATAAATTTAAAAAAAATTTACGTGTGCACACAGCCTTTATATAACCTTTTTAGCCAATTTAGAGAGAAATGATTTTGTAGGATTTGTACTAAATTTACGATGAATTGAACATCGTCAAAATCAAAATCGCGGTTTTAATAGCTTTTAATTGCGAAAATGCCTATTCCATTTTTTAGGCAAAACCAGAGCTAACTACGGGCAAATGAAATTCTTGAGATTGAAATACGCCTTTTTCAACAAGCAACATTCCTCATTTCCCTGAACTGTATATACACTTCTACAACCTCAAAATATCCTACAAAAGGATGGTAAAATTAGAGCTTACGTTCTCCCATTTCATTGCTCAGATTAATATCTTCCAAACAATTTTCTAGGGAGATTTGTAATAGATAATTTAGCTTGAGAGAACGACTCTAACATGAATTTTTTGAAGCTATGAACTTGATATAGAATAGATCAAAATTAGAAACCTATCTATACCTTTTTTGGGAGTTAGATGTTATGAAAAATAAAAAACAGGTGTTATTAAACTTGCTAATTAACTTTAGATAACATAAATGTGCCAGTTGTATTATTCATATTTGTATTTCGCCAAGTACCTGAAGATAACGTTCCATTGACCGGATTAAACTGAGCAGTAAAAATCTGAGTTGTACCAACTGTACCCGTATAGCCATAGATTGATACAAGATTGCAAGTAAGTGTAGTTCCATTAAGAACCCAAGTCCCTGTACCAAATTGATAAGTGGTACCCACCCAAATGCCCTCCCAAGTCATCGTTCCATCAGGTTTAATTGACCAACTATAAGCTTTTGGGCCTTCTGTTGTACTTGATACGGTGCCTATCCATAACCCATTTAGTCTATGGGATGCTATTGAATCTTCGCTCTTCTTACAGGTAACTGAAAGGATAGAGATAAGTATTATAAATAATATTTGCTTTTTCATTTTAGGTGTAACTGATTTCAAATGTTTAATTGTCTGAGTAGAAATTTTATTATTAATGTGTCATAAATTTAAAAATAGATGGATGACAATCGAATATAATTGGTATTAGTGAATAACAAAGATCAAATAAACTACTTATAAAAAAAATAGAGGATTATTTGATTTCTTCAGGCATAATAAATGTTTCACCATCTTTTTCGATTACGGTAACATTTACCCATCGATGCCTACAATCCGCACCACCACAATCACGCCAAACACTGTACCCTAAACGCTGAGACATTTTCTCAATATCGGCTCGAGAGTAGATACGATTCAAATCCATCAATTTTTTACAGAATGGACGAGATTCGAATCCTGGCGTGTCTCTTTCATTCTCAGGCACATTTTCATTCCATTCATAAGAATAACGAATTGAAATTGAACCGATAGGCCTTTTACCATCTTTTGGCAAATCTGCCTCCTTGGATTTTCTTTTGAAAAAATTGAACATTTAGTAAGAAATTATTCTAAAAAAACAGTGAGATAACTGTGAGGAAACAACGAAAAACAAAGAGATAATAAAGAGGATTACTCAAAATATTGAAGTGCACTCTCAACCAAACTCTTCTTAAGCGCTAGCACATCTTCGATCTTCTCTAACTCAAATTCTTCAGAACCAATGGCAATTCTTTTCTTTTTTCCACTGAATAACAAAGAGCAAATATTCTTTCTCATATTTCCATCTACAACAATGATGAAGCTGTTTTTTTGATCTTTATAGGAAAGCCTATCCGATTTAATTTTCTTATTCTGTAGAAGCACTGTCTTTATAACGTGGTAGTATTTTAGCTCATCATCAGTAGTAATTATACCTGTATTACCTCCCTTTTTGGATTCCTCGAATACTAATTTATCTAAGGCTGTCTTTAAAGAAAGTGAGTTGATGAGTTCTTTGATTTTAGACTTAATAGAGTCATTTGCACGAGCAACACCCATTCTAGAAGAGAGTGCTTTAATAAAATCATCAGAAGGGCTAATTAATTCTTTGAATAAAGCCTCATCAAACTTACCAAGGAAATGCATTTCGTTAGCCTCATCTATCAAATGCTTAATATCAATCGCACTACGATGAAATTTAGCCAACATCTCGTAGTCAGAATCGTCATAATTTTCTAGATTGAAGGTATAAAAAGGACTCTTATTTAGTATAGAGTCTTTCTTTTCCGAAGCATAAAACCTATATTCAATACCATTAGTAAGTATACCAACCTTTGCAGAAGTAGTATTAATAAAATAGTTGTTTAGCTGACCAGCGTCTTTGTCGGTGAGCTTCTTACCATGTTTTTTGCATTCTATAACCATAACAGGTTGTTTGCTGTTTATACAAACTGCATAATCAACTCTATTTATGGCTCTGTCTCCGAAATCAGCAGAATGCTCGGTCACCAAATCTGTCAACCTATTATAACCCAAAATTTCCAAAAATGGTTCAATAAGATATGTACGAGTTTGTGCTTCGTTGGCACACTTCTGATCACCAATTGTTAACGCATCAAACTTTGATAGTTCCTTTTTAACAAAAGCTATGAGTTGTTTTTTATTGACCATTTGAGTTATAGGTTAGAAATTATTTAATAGAGATAAAAGTAGAAAAAATATTGAATAGTGTCAGAATAACCAACGTAGCTATACCGACCCAAGATGACACCCCCTCTCCCAAGCAACCCAAAAAGCAAAAAGAACCAATTGCCCAAACCCCGCAAGCCCTCGGTAAAAGTAAGAATGAGTAAATAAAGGTAAGCTAGATAAAAAAAACTGGCCCCAAAAGTGTCCCCAAGCTAAAACAAAAAATCCCCCGATACATATGTAAAGGAGGATTTTTAATGTTCTTTGCGGACCGGACGGGACTCGAACCCGCGACCTCCGCCGTGACAGGGCG
>CAZFAE010000061.1:0-6924 GCA_964516035.1 uncultured Sphingobacterium sp. | reverse complement strand
ACATATTTCTCTAGCCAGGTATCCATCTCCCACAACATGTGCAGGATAGATTCTTTGGCTCGGTATCCATGTGCTTCATTAGGCAGAAATACCAATCGGGTAGTTGCTCCGTGACCTTTTAAAGCACTGTAAAAACGCTCACTTTGAATGGGGAAGGTACCCGAGTTATCGTCGGCTTCACCATGGATTAACAATAAAGGCGTTTTAACTTTATTGGCATAAGAGAATGGAGACATTTGGTTATAAATCTCTGGCGACTGCCAGTAAGTACGTTCTTCTTGCTGGAAACCAAAAGGAGTAAGCGTACGATTATAAGCTCCACTGCGGGCAATACCTGCCGCAAATAAATCAGTATGAGCCAATAAATTGGCGGTCATAAATGCACCGTAAGAGTGCCCGCCAACGGCCACACGCTTTCTATCGGCCACACCTAAACCAACCACATAATCAATAGCGGCTTGTGCGTTGGCTTTAACCTGCGGCACAAAAGTATCATTAGGTTCATTTTTACCTTCACCTACAATTGGCATATCTGCATTATCTAATACGGCATAGCCACGTAATACCCAATAAACCGGCGAACCCCAGTTAATACGCGTAAACTGATAAGGTGAACCTTTTACCTGGCTTGCTGCTGCTGCCGTTTTGAATTCGCGAGGGTAAGCCCAAATTAATAATGGAAGCGTTCCGTTTTCTTTTTTATAACCTGCAGGAGTATATAATGTACCAGTCATGGTTAAACCATCGTTACGTTTATAGCTTAACTGTTGTTTTTGCATGGTACGTAAAGCCGGAAAAGGGTCTACAAAATTGGTTATGGCTTTTGCATTGCCTTTTTTAGTAGTATTTACCCAGAAATAATTAGGAGTTTGTTCTACAGATTCGCGGCTAATGATGGTATAGTTTTGGTTATTGAAAAACACCGGACGCTCAAAATAAGGGGCCTTAGATTTGAATAAAGTATCTACTTTATTGGTTTTCAAATTCCATTTTAACAAGAATGGTCTGTCGCCCTGAGCTGATGCTCCCTGGCCAATGGTAAATAGACTGATATTATCCGGTTCGGTGCTGCTACCATTTTTTTCTGATAATAGTATACCGCGGTTAGACTCGTTTCGTACGGTGATGAAATTCCCCGGATCGGTGTAGGTGTTTTCATAAGAACGTTCAGAAAGTACACGCTTGGTAGCAGGTGCCGCCGGGCTGAAAATAGTTTTACGTTCTGTACGGGTTTTCCACCAACGCTCATTTAAAATGGCAAAACCATCATTTAACCAGTTAATGCCCGAGTAACGGAACTTGGCTTCGGCCAGGCGTTTTGGCTCGGTGATAAAAGGAGCATCTTGAGTAAATACCACATCGCGTACTGCTACTTCTTTGTTCGGATTTCCGCCATCCTGGGCTTCTGCCCAATAGATAGTAGCTTGCTTATCCGGACGCCAGTTGAAACCACGAGGACCCATTGCAACGGCATCAAAACCCGTAGGCAGGTTGTCTGCCAAACCAGCATTGTGAAGTGTTTTAATGCTTTTTCCTGTTTTATCTAGCAATTCTACCCGGTATGGGAACGCATTTACCGGAACTAAATAGGAGTAAGGACGTTGAATGGTAGTAAATAATAGGTATTCGCCATCAGGTGAATAATCGAAACTACGTATTAATCCTTGCGGACCTACATTGGTGGCGTTTCCGTTTAGATCTACCAGCTTTAGTTGTCCGGTTAAGAAATAATCGAATAATTTTTCGTCATACTGATTTTGTAATAAATCTTGGTAAGTACGAGCCGGAGCAGTACGTCCTAAACTTTGCTGAATGGCAGGGCCAGCAGGTGCAGCCGGTTTTGGGGGCATTATTCCACGGTTGGCAGGTATAAATTTTGCTAAAATGCCTTTACCGTCTTTGGTCCAGGCCATAGTAGTGCCATAGGCATCATTTAAATACTCATTGCTTAGTTTTCTGGCGGCATAAGTGCTTAGATCTGCTACCCATAATTCCATGCCCATATCTGTGGCATTGGTTAATGCAATAGATTTTTCGTCTGGAGACCAGGCTAAATCACCAACTCTAAGGTTTTTTGGCAAACCGCTAAAAGTATATTCTTTACCGGTTTTTACAGATTTTAGCTTCACGCTGATGAAATAATTAGCTCTGCTGGCACTGTTACGGGCCGGGTTAAGGCGTAAACCTGCAATTCTGGCTTCTGGTTGTGCTACTTCTTCAATAGAAGGATAGCCGGGGCTTTCGGTTAATAACATCCATTCGCCATTAGCGCTGAAACGGACTCCCGGTGTACCCGAAGCTTCGATTAAATTAGCAATCGCTTCTGGAGGACGCTGATAACCTTGATTCTCTTGCGCCTGAATCTGAGTGCTAATACCCAATATGGCCAGTAGAATGGTTTTGTTTAAAATTTTTTTCATGAAATAATGATTTGGTGTCTAGGATAATTAAATCTAAAATAAAAAAAATGCGGCAGTATTCCCCTGTAGGAACCTGCCGCACTGTAACAGTTCGTTTACAATCTGCTTATTTATCTGATCGAGCGAAAATCTTGTCCCGATTTGATGTCTAAAAGTGCTTCGTAAATTAAACGGATTACATTGTCTACATCTTCTTTATGAATCATTTCTACCGTGGTATGCATGTAGCGAAGCGGTAAAGAAATTAAGGCAGAAACCACGCCGTCGTTGGAGTAGGCAAAAGCATCGGTATCTGTTCCGGTAGAACGGGAAGAAGCCTGACGCTGGAATGGAATATCGTTGTCTTCTGCTGCTTTGATTAATAATTTATTGAGATTGGTTTGTACCGCCGGAGCATAAGAAACCACCGGGCCTTTACCACAAGCCAAATCGCCCTGGGTAATTTTATTAATCATTGGGGTTTGGGTATCGTGGGTTACATCGGTTACAATGGCCACGTTTGGTTTAATGCGATGAGCGATCATTTCAGCTCCACGTAAGCCAATTTCTTCCTGTACCGAATTGACGATGTATAAGCCGAAAGGTAATTTTATCTTATTTTCTTTTAATAAACGGGCTACTTCGGCAATCATGAAACCACCGGCCCGGTTATCCAGGGCACGGCCTACATAATAGCGGTCGTTTAACACCATAAACTCGTCCTCGTAAGTAATTACACAACCTACATGTACGCCCAGTTTTTCTACTTCTTCTTTGCTGGTACAGCCACAATCGAGGAAAATGTTTTTTAAAGTGGGGGTTTCTTCTTTTTCGCCGCTGCGGGTATGAATAGCCGGCCAGCCGAAAACGGCTTTTACAATGCCTTTGTCGGTATGAATATTTACCCTTTTGGATGGTGCAATCTGATGGTCGGAACCGCCGTTGCGGATGACATAAATCAATCCGTCTTTGGTAATATAATTCACATACCACGAAATTTCATCGGCATGAGCCTCAATAACTACTTTGTACTCGGCTTTGGGATTAATTACGCCTACGGCCGTACCATAATTATCTACGTAATGTTCGTCGATATAGGGTTTTAAATAATCTAGCCATAGTTTTTGGCCTTCCCACTCAAATCCGGTTGGCGATGCATTATTGATATATTTTTCAAAAAAGTCTAGTGACTTTTTTTTCACTACCGGGATGTGTTTCTTTTCTTCTTTCTTAGCCATAATTCAATTAATGATTGTTGATTTACGAGTTACGATTTAGAAATCTAAAATCGTGATTCATTAAATCTAAAATTTATAAATATAGTTCCATGATGACGAAATCGTATCCGTCTTTAAAATAAGTTTGGTTGGTTTGCCTAAATTCGTATCGTTCATAAAATCCTGAAACATTGGTTCGGGCATTTAGCCAAATTTTTTTCAAGCCTTCTGTTTTTGCAAATTCCAGTACATAATCAAATAGTTTGGTTCCGTAGCCCTGGCCCTGAAATTCATTCGCGGTAGCAAACTTTCTGAACTGCATTACATCGCCCTTTCTAAAGGTAGAAATTACGCTGATCAAATGATTTTGATCAAACAGGCCAAAATGTATTCCCTGATCATCTTCAGGTAGTTTCACACTCTCAAAATTCATTTCCGGATACATCACTTCGTGGCGTAATTTCCAGGTAACTTCGTGCCTTATCTGTTCTATACTAAACATATTGGGATTTGGTATCCCGCTTAAAGCGGAATATTGCCATGTTTTTTACGCGGATTGTTTACCACTTTATTTTCGAGCATTTTAAATGCTTTGATTAGTTTGCTCCGGGTTTCTGAAGGCAAAATTACTTCGTCAACAAAACCACGTTCTGCTGCCCGGTAAGGGTTGGCAAACAAGTCGGAATATTCTTTTTCTTTCTCCAGCCATTTTGCATTTTGGTCGTCGGCTGCACTAATTTCTTTTTTAAAGATAATTTCGGCCGCACCTTTGGCACCCATTACTGCAATTTCTGCAGTTGGCCAGGCATAGTTCATGTCTGCACCAATGTGTTTAGAATTCATTACGCAATAGGCGCCGCCGTAAGCCTTACGGGTAATTACGGTTATTTTAGGAACGGTGGCTTCGCAGAATGCGTACAATAATTTAGCACCATTGGTAATAATACCGTTCCATTCCTGGTCGGTTCCGGGTAAAAAGCCGGGTACATCTTCCAAAACTAATAATGGGATGTTGAAGCAGTCGCAGAAACGAACAAAACGGGCTCCTTTTACAGAAGCATGGTTATCTAAAACGCCGGCTAAAAACGCCGGCTGATTGGCTACAATGCCTATACTCTTGCCTGCAAGGCGAGCAAACCCAACTACAATGTTCTCGGCATAGTCTTTATGTACTTCCAGAAAAGAACCTTCATCAATGGTTTGGTTAATAATTTCGCGAACATCGTAAGGCTGGTTTGCATTTTCGGGCATTACTTCATCAAGTGCAGGCCGGTTTTCGTTTCCTGCTTCGTAAGCTGTGGCAAGCGGCTGCTCTTCGCAGTTTTGGGGCATGTAGCTTAGTAATTTTTTAACATGCTGAATGGCATCTATTTCATTGCTGCAGGCAAAATGGGTTACCCCAGATTTGCTGGCATGTGTAGCCGCCCCGCCCAATTCTTCAGAACTTACTTCTTCGTGGGTAACTGTTTTTACCACATTTGGGCCAGTTACAAACATGTATGAGGTATTTTCTACCATCAAAATAAAATCGGTGATGGCCGGAGAATAAACTGCACCTCCTGCACTTGGGCCCATAATGGCCGAAAGCTGAGGCACAACCCCCGAAGCACGGGTGTTGCGGTAAAAAATATCGGCATAGCCGCCCAAAGAAACTACGCCTTCCTGGATGCGGGCACCGCCAGAATCGTTTAAGCCAATAATGGGAGCGCCGTTGGTGATGGCCATGTCCATCACTTTACAAATTTTTTCGGATTGTGTTTCTGAAAGTGAACCGCCAAAAACGGTGAAATCCTGAGAATACACATAAACCAAGCGGCCGTCTACAGTTCCGTATCCGGTGACTACGCCATCGCCGGCATATTGCTCTTTTTCCATCCCGAAATCGGTAGAACGGTGAGTAACCAGCATGCCTATTTCTTCAAACGAACCTTCATCTAACAAGAAATGCAGGCGTTCTCGGGCAGTAAGTTTCCCCTTTTTGTGTTGGCTGTCTATGCGTACTTGTCCGCCTCCTAAAAGGGCTGCTTCGCGTTTCTGACGTAGGGTTTCTATTTTCTTATTCAAAGTATATTTATTTAGGATAATCTGCCGATTTCAAAAATACAAAATGTAGCCTTAGAAACGATATTGCGTACGGATGGTAAATACATCATCTTTCAGGTCTTTGGAAAAGTTGCTTAAACTGCTTGACTCATTGATTGGATGATCGTAATACGTGGTTAATTTAACTTGTTTGCTAAAATAATATACTAATCCGGCCCCAAATGTGTCAAAACGTAAATCGCCCGAAGTGGTGTTGTTGCCAGAAAGGCCTACCTCTTTGCCCGAAACATAGGCATTGGCATCGTAGCGGTCGTAATTGGCTATAAATTGTAATTGTGTATGTGGTATTTCCTGGATAAACCAGATGAAAAAACCATTGAATTTACGGCGGTAGAGATCGGTAATGGGTTGTGCCTGAATGCTTCTGCTGGCTTGTGCCGCAGTAATGGTAGCCGAAGATGCTTGACCGGGTTGCTGTCCGCTGATGAATTCGGTTTTGATCCAGGTTTTACCCAGAATGGTTTTGAAATCTGTTTGCATGCTCATGCCTGAGTACATTCGGTCGGCATAGCTGCCTATTAAATTGGCTGATGTTTCGGCTATAAAGCCTTTATTGCCATTAATAATCCCGTTTTTATAAACGGTATTGGTGCCAGAGCGTACAAATCCACGATAATAAGAAAGTCCGAAGGCCAGATTCCAGTCTTTTTTTAGGTCTTTGAGATTGAAATGCAAGGCCATAGAAAGGTCTTTTTTGCTATCGTAATCTTTGGCATTCATCCCCGAGCCGTTAAAAAAGCCGATTTCGTAATCTATAAACGGATATTTGGGTAGTTTAACACTTAACATGGCACCCAGATCGCGTTCGCTCGGCATGAGCGTTTGGTGCAAACGTGGGCGTTCCGGAAATTCGCGGTTTGCCGATGAAAAAGATAAGATGTAACCAAAAGGTTTAGAGAATTGCCCGGCTGTAAGGGTAAAAATATTCCATTTACGGTCTTTAAGCTGAATAAATCCGTCACGTAGGCTAACGCCATCTTGGGTTGCATCAAGCTGAAAAACAATATTGGTAAACTCATCTACCCGGTCAAACTTGAAACGTCCGCGGCGAATCATAAAGCGCTCATCAACATCTTTTAAAAAATCTCCGCCTGCAAATGATGCCTGCCCTTCTTTTTGTGCTTTTTGATATTGAAATTGGTAATATCCTGTTATTTTAAGGTCGTGGGGGCTGTAATCGGATGGGGCATTATTGCTTTGTGCAA
>CAZFAE010000060.1:4407-7087 GCA_964516035.1 uncultured Sphingobacterium sp. | reverse complement strand
GTTATTTTAAGGTCGTGGGGGCTGTAATCGGATGGGGCATTATTGCTTTGTGCAAGTGTAACTAAACTGGTAATAGTCAATAAACTTAGCAGGAATATCCGTTTCATCGTCTTATTCCTGCTCTAAAAACGGATAACCGTAATCCTTTGGCGGATCAAAAGTTTCTTTAATGGTGCGTGGAGAAACCCAGCGTAATAAATTAATCATCGAGCCGGCTTTATCATTGGTGCCCGAGCCTCTGGCGCCGCCAAACGGCTGCTGCCCAACCACGGCACCGGTACATTTATCGTTGATGTAGAAATTACCCGCCGCATTTCGCAAAGCATGAGTCGCTTTTTCTAAAGCATAGCGGTCTTGTGCTAAAACCGCTCCGGTTAATGCATAAGCCGAAGTGGTGTCTACAATTTCTAAAGTTTTTTCGAAATCCGCATCAGCGTAAACAAAAATAGTTAGCACCGGACCGAATAACTCTTCGCACATGGTTACGTATTTCGGATCTTTAGTTACAATAACCGTTGGTTCAATAAAATAACCTTTCGTTTTATCATAATTGCCTCCGGCGATGATTTCCAGGTTCGAATCTTTTTTGGCTGCATCAATATAAGAAGCCAGTTTATCGAACGATTTTTCATCAATAACTGCATTCACAAAATTGCCGAAATCTTCTGTTGGTCCCATTTTCATGGAGGCCAAATCTTTCAGCATTTTTTCTTTAATCTGCGGCCAAACCGATTGGGCAATATACACCCGCGAAGCTGCCGAACATTTCTGTCCCTGGTATTCGAAAGCACCACGTACAATGGCAGTTGCCGAAGCAGCTACATCGGCAGAACCGTGAACCAGAATAAAATCTTTACCACCGGTTTCGCCTACAATGCGTGGGTAGGTTTTATATTGGTGGATGTTGTTGCCGATAGATTTCCAAATATCCTGGAAAACGCCGGTAGAGCCGGTAAAGTGGATGCCTGCAAAATCAGGATGTTTGAAAATCACCTCTCCGGCATCGGGCCCAGAAACATAAACCAAATTGATTACGCCGTCAGGTAATCCCGCTTCGCGGAAAATTTCCATCAACACATTGGCAGAATAAATTTGGGTATTGGATGGTTTCCAAACTACCACATTGCCCATCATGGCGGCAGAAGTAGGTAAATTTCCGGCGATAGCCGTAAAATTAAATGGGGTTAAGGCAAACACAAAACCTTCCAGCGGACGTTGCTCTAAACGGTTCCAGGTACCACGAGGCGAAACAGGTGGTTGCTGCTGGTAAATTTCCGTCATGTATTTTACGTTAAAACGTAAAAAGTCAATCAATTCGCAAGCGGCATCAATTTCTGCCTGAAAAGCATTTTTAGACTGCCCCAGCATGGTGGCTGCGTTCAATTTATAACGGTAAGGGCCGGCAATTAAATCGGCAGCTTTTAAAAAAATAGCCGCTCTTTGTTCCCAAGCCAGGTTTTCCCATTTAGATTTGGCCGCTAGAGCCGCTTTAATAGCCGCTTCTACATGGCTTTTATCACCCTGACTGTAGTGGCCTAAAATATGTTGATGGTCATGCGGCGGACGCATGGCCACTTTTTTATCAGTTCTTACTTCTTTTCCATCAATAAACATGGGCACATCCACCTGTTTAGAGCGGGCATCCTGCAAAGCAGCTTTTAATAAGGCCCGTTCTTTACTTCCCGGAGCGTAATTTAAAATGGTTTCGTTTACCGGAGCAGGGACGTTAAAAAATCCTTTAAGCATAGTGTAGCAATTAGTTAAGGCAAAGATAAGTTTTTGGCCTCTAATTTGACGCCAGCCAAAGCCTAGATTTATTTATTAAAACCGTAATTTAGCCCTGATGCTAATTAAATGGCTGCGATTTCTGTTATTACCCTTTTCCCTGCTGTATGGTTTGGGCGTAATTGTCCGTAATAAGGCTTATGATTGGGGCTGGTTAAGTGCTACCGCTTTTAAACTGCCTGTAATTGTGGTAGGTAATTTGGCTGTGGGCGGGGCAGGTAAAAGCCCAATGACCGAATACTTGGTTAGGCTTTTTAAAAACGACTATAAATTAGCGGTTTTAAGTCGCGGTTATGGCCGTAAAACCAAGGGGTTTCGTTTGGTAGCACAAAATGATTTGGCTGCCCTTTCGGGCGATGAGCCCCTTCAGTTTAAACAGCATTTCCCGGATCAAACTATTGCCGTTTGCGAAAACCGGGTAGCCGGAGTAGCCCGTTTACAAGCCGATCATGACCTTATTATTTTAGATGATGCTTTTCAGCATCGGGCCCTGAAACCTGGATTTAGCATTTTATTGTTCGAATATAGCTGGCTAAAAAGTAGCGATTTTTTGTTGCCGGCCGGTAATCTGAGAGAACCGATTTGGGCAAAAGATCGTGCCGATGTTATCGTAATTACCAAATCGCCACAGCACTTATCACATTCAGAAAAATTGAAAGTAAGACAGCATATTAAACCGCATTTGCATCAGGCTTTGTTCTTTTCCTATCTACAATACCGGGTATTAAAAGCCTTAAATTCAGATCAAATACGAGAATTAGATACCTTGAACCATAATACCCAGATTTTATTGTTAACAGGTATTGCCAATCCAAAGCCAATTTTAGAAGAGTTGCATAACTATACCCAGTCTGTTGAGCATCATCAATATCCAGATCATTACCCATTCAGCAAA
>CAZFAE010000060.1:0-4307 GCA_964516035.1 uncultured Sphingobacterium sp. | reverse complement strand
CTATACCCAGTCTGTTGAGCATCATCAATATCCAGATCATTACCCATTCAGCAAAAAGAATATCCTTAAATTGGCCGAAGCATATCATCAAATGTCCGGACAGGATAAATTGATTATTACCACCGAAAAAGATGCTCAGCGATTAAATACGCCCGAATTTGCATTTTTACTCTCTGGGTTACCGTTGTATATATTACCGGTTGAAGCTGCTTTTGAAGCGCAGGAACAACAAGATTTTGAACATTTACTGAAACAGCATGTTAGAGAACATCAGAAGCACCACTGAATTTTTACAAAAGAGAATAGGCGATTTTAAGCCTGAAATAGGCATCATTTTGGGCACCGGTTTAGGAGCCTTGGTGGATGATATGGCCATCGAATTCCAATTTCCTTATTCCAATATACCCAATTTCCCGATATCCACCCTTGAATTTCATTCCGGAAAATTGATTTTCGGTATCCTGGGAGGTAAAAAAGTGGTGGCCATGCAAGGCAGATTGCATTATTACGAAGGCTATGATATGAAGCAGATCACTTTCCCCATTCGGGTGATGAAAATGCTGGGTATAAACCGATTATTTGTTTCTAACGCCAGCGGATCCTTAAACCCCGATTTTAAAAAGGGAGATTTAATGGTCATTGCCGATCATATCAATCAGCAGCCTGATAACCCTTTGCGGGGAAGAAATTTTGACGAATTAGGTCCCCGTTTTCCGGATATGAGTGAGCCTTACGAACCGGAAATGAGAGCGATGGCTCTAACTATCGCCAAAGAAAATAACATCGCTTGTCATGAAGGAGTTTATGTTTCGGTAGCAGGGCCAAATCTCGAAACCAAAGCAGAATATCATTATTTAAGAATTATTGGCGGCGACGCCGTAGGCATGAGTACCGTACCCGAAGTAATTGTTGCCAATCATATGGGTATCCCAGTTTTTGCTATTTCGGTATTAACTGATGAAGGTTTTCCTGAAGAATTAAAACCGGTTTCTTTGGATGAAATTATTCAAACTGCAAAAAATGCAGAACCCAAAATGACCCTGATTTTGAAAGAAATGATGCAGCGCCTGTAATGAGAAATATTTTTTTGAGATGTTTTATTTTTACGATTTTCTGCTGTACTTCGGTATGGGCGCAGCAAAGGCCTGTTCGCACTAATCCTGATGGCAGGCCTGGCTCTAATTCAACCCAGCAAACAAGTACCGGCTCAGAACTTAGCCTTGATTCTTTGCGCAAACGTGAAGAATCGCGTAAAGATAGCGTGGTGCCTACCGCTAAATTTATTCGTTATGCCAATTTGGCCATGCTTCGCGATAGCACCTATACTTTACAAATTGACACCACTTTAGCCAATTTTCAGCATTATAATATTTTAAACAAACCCCATAATCCAAGCATTCATTTGGGTGGTACCGGCCTGGCTTACCGCGATTTATTATTTCAGCCCGCTAAAACCATTGGTTTTAATGTGGGTTTTCATGCCCTTGACCGTTACATGCTACGTTCAGATTCGGTTCGTTATTATATTGCCCGCTCGCCTTATACCGAATTGTTTTATGTAAGCGGCAAAACTCAGGAACAAAATTTCAGGGTAACGCATACCCAAAATATCAATCCCAATTGGAATGTGGGTGTAAATTATAACCGCATTGGTGGCGAGGGTTTTTATAAAAATCAAAATGTAGACCATTTAAACGCAGCCATTTTTTCATGGTACCGAGGTCCTAAAAGAAGATACCAAATGCTGGCCCATGCACTTTTTAATAATGTTAAAGCCGGCGAAAATGGCTCTACCGTTAAGGAAGATGTTTTTGCCGGAGATCAGCCATTAAGTAAAGATGCCGAGTTTGTACGTTTAGCTGCCACGGGTACAGATCGGGCTAAACAAACGTGGCGTGAGAATACGCTTTTTATTAAACAGACCTATGATATTGGTCGTCGCGATAGCATAAAAACAACAGATTCATTATCAAATGTGCTGCCAACGCAAAGAATTGCTTATACCTTCAGCTATACCCAAAACCGGTTTAAATTTTTCAGAAACGAAGAGGATATTTATAATGTATTTCCACACGTACAGCCCGAAACTGTTTTTCTGACCAACGATACCACGCAAATCAAGACTTTATCTAATGAGTTTAATTATAGTTTTTATTTGCGAGGACGTTCTTTAAGCTTTTTGCGTAATGAGTTAAAGCTCGATTTGGGTGCCCGGCATGATAATTACCAGTATGTGCAAATGGGAGAGGAGCGTAATTTGCAAAACACCACACTCAAAGCCGGCTTGGGCTATCGGTTTAGCGAGCGAGTAAATTTAAATGCAGATTTGCAGCAAATTGCACAAGGCAGCCAGGCCGGAGATTATTTGTATGAGGCCCGCACTTTTATTTTGCTGAGTAAATCTGTAGGGCGAATTGTGCTGGGCGGCTATCTTCAAAATAAATCGCCAGAGCAGATGTATAACCGCATTAATTATCAATTCCACCAATGGACAAAAGATTTTAAACGAACCAAAATCCAGAATTTGAATTTTAGATACGAAAATCCGGCTGGCCGTTTTTATGTACAGGCCGAATACTTCCGTTTGACAGATTACCTGTATTTTAGAGAAACAGCCATTTCTAAGCAAATTGAGCCAGTGCAAAATAGTTCAGTTATTAATTTACTTAAATTCTCAGTAGCCAAGCATTTTAAACTAGGCAGGTTTAACCTGGAGCATTTATCGGTAGTGCAAAAAAGTGATGCACTTGATCTTTTACAAACGCCTGAGTTTTACACCCACAATAGTTTTTATTACAATTTTAACTTGTTTAAGGTGCTCCATACCAATCTGGGATTTGATGTGCGCTATAACGCTGAATTTAACAATCCGGCTTATGCCATTAACGCAGGGCAATTTTACAATCAATACAATTCAATAAGCTATCCCAGCTACCCGGTAGCCGATGTTTTTGTGAGAGCCACTTTAAAAAGAGCCAATCTGTTTTTAAAATACGAATACCTTAACCAGGGCTGGCAATCTAAGGGATATTATACTGTAGAGCGTTATCCGATGCCAGATCGCTTACTCAAGTTTGGGGTGAGTTGGAAATTCTATAATTAAGGGTTAACCGGCATTCAAATCAAAATATTAACTTAGCGCCTGAATTATTATGAGCAAAGCAATTATTAAAACCGAAAAAGGCGACATGACCGTACAATTTTACGATCAGGATGCGCCCAATACTGTAGCTAATTTTTTAAAACTGGCTAAATCAGGGTATTATGACAATGTAACTTTTCACCGTGTAATCCCTAATTTTGTTATTCAGGGTGGCGATCCAACCGGAACCGGTGCTGGTGGTCCGGGTTACCAGATTAAATGTGAATTGACTGGCGAAAATCAGTACCACGATCGTGGCGTTTTGTCTATGGCTCATGCCGGACGTGATACCGGTGGTTCTCAGTTTTTTGTTTGCCACAGTCGCGATAATACCGCACACCTAGACCGTAACCATACTTGTTTTGGTAAAGTGGTAGAAAACGTAGACGTGGTTGATGAAATCCGCCAGGGCGATAAAATTTTAGGAATCGAAATTATAGAAGAATAGTATTTAGTTGCAGGTTGTGGATTTTAGGTTGTAAGTAATTAAGTGCAATCTAATTATCTCAATACTCAATACTAATTACTCAATACTAAAAGTATGAATTTAAGAGGAATTGTTTCTGTTTCCGGTAAACCGGGATTATTTAAACTGATTGGTCAGAATAAAACCGGCTTTATTTTAGAAAGCATGGACGAACTGAAAACCAAAACCGTGGTGAACATGGCTAATGCCAAAATGGCTTCTTTAGAAGATATTACCATTTTTGGTGAAGATGATGATTTGAAACTGATCGATATTTTCGAAAAGATGAAAAGCATCAATCCTATCCCGGATGCTAAAGCAGACGGTCAGGCATTGAAAACCTTCTTCCGCCAGGCCGCCCCAAAGCATGATGATGAGCGTGTTTATGGCTCTGATATCAAAAAAATCATTACCTGGTTTAATACCATTAAGGATATGCCTTTATTTACCGAAAAAGCCCCTGAACCTTTAGATCAGGAAGCTTTACAGGCAGCAAAAGATACCGCCAAAAAAGCCGAAACCAAACCGGTAGAAGCTAAAAAACCGACTAAAGCAGCAGCTACGGCTACCAAACGGATGTCGCAAAAAGCGAAGTGATCTTTTACCAATATTTTAAAAAGCGGCCCCGATTTATCGGGGCCGCTTTTTTTATTTGAGTTTAACCTTCAGCCCTATTGGGAATAAATGCCAAGCCGTATA
>CAZFAE010000059.1:0-7719 GCA_964516035.1 uncultured Sphingobacterium sp. | reverse complement strand
TAGTAATTTTTTAAATCAGTTTTGATAGTCCTACGCTTTCTGTTAGCTTTGCGCTACAATAAAAAAACATGAGCGTATTAGTCAATAAGAATTCAAAAGTTATCGTTCAGGGCTTCACCGGAAACGAAGGAACTTATCATGCTACTCAAATGATTGAGTACGGAACCAATGTTGTAGGTGGTGTTACTCCAGGTAAAGGCGGCCAGCAGCATTTAGATAAGCCGGTATTTAATACCGTTAAAGAAGCGGTAGATAAAACCGGAGCCGACGTGTCTATCATTTTTGTACCTCCTGCATTTGCAGCAGATGCCATTATGGAAGCTGCAGAAGCCGGAATTAAAGTAATTGTTTGTATTACTGAAGGTATCCCTACAAAGGACATGATTCAGGTAAAAGAATATATTTCAGATAGAGATTGCCGTTTAATTGGTCCGAACTGCCCTGGAATTATTACTGCCGATGAAGCTAAAATCGGTATCATGCCGGGCTTTATCTTCAAAAAAGGAAAAGTAGGTGTAGTTTCTAAATCAGGTACTTTAACTTACGAAGCGGTAGACCAGGTGGTAAAAGCCGGAATGGGTATTACTACTGCAATTGGTATTGGCGGAGATCCGATTATTGGAACGCCAACCAAAGAAGCGGTTGAATTATTAATGAACGATCCGGAAACCGAAGGTATCATCATGATTGGTGAAATTGGCGGTGGCATGGAAGCCGAAGCGGCTCATTGGATTAAAGCTAATGGTACCAAGCCTGTGGTTGGCTTTATTGCCGGCCAAACTGCGCCTCCGGGACGTAGAATGGGCCATGCCGGAGCAATTGTTGGCGGTGCCGACGATACTGCTGCAGCTAAAATGAAAATTATGAGAGAATGCGGCATTCGTGTGGTAGAATCTCCTGCAGAAATTGGTGCGGCTATGGCTGAAGAATTGAGCAAAATCGGGAAATAATACAACTTTTCCCTTACGATATAAAACCTATGCGGAAATACCCGTATAGGTTTTTTTATTTTGTTAAATTTGTTTTAAGAATTATGAAAAAAATCATCATCCTTTTATGCCTTTGTTTATGCAGCCAGCTATTTGCCTGTGCCCAGGATAAACCAAAATCGACCGCTAAAAAAATGGAATTTAATAAACTAACTCCCGAAGAGGAATATATTATTGTGAATAAAGGGACCGAAAGACCTTATTCTGGTAAATTGCTCAATAATACTGCAGCTGGTACTTATGTTTGCCGCCGTTGCAATGCGCCGCTTTATCTTTCTGACGATAAATTTGATTCGCATTGCGGATGGCCAAGTTTTGATGATGAAATTAAAGGAGCTGTTAAACGCAAAACCGATTCGGACGGTTACCGTACTGAGATTCTTTGCGCCAAATGCGATGCCCACCTGGGGCATGTATTTTTAGGCGAAGGATTGACTTCAAAAAACACCCGTCATTGTGTTAATTCGGTTTCCATGAGTTTTGTTCCGGCAAAAAAGAAATAAGAATAGCACCTCATCTCCAAACGATTAATAAAACCAAAATAAAATATAAATGAAATTATTAGCTGGAAAAGTAGCTTTGATTACCGGAGCTTCTAAAGGTATTGGACGTACCATTGCCGAAAAATTTGTTGAACAGGGCGCTCATGTTGCCTTTACTTACTTATCCTCAGTAGAAAAAGGCGAAGCCTTAGAAAAAGAATTATCTAACGGAGATACCAAAGTAAAAGGTTACCGTTCTGATGCTTCTAAATTTGATGAAGCCGAAAAACTGATTGAAGCCATTGTTGCCGATTTCGGTACTCTGGATATCGTGGTAAACAATGCCGGTATAACCAAAGATGGTTTATTGATGCGCATGACCGAAGAAAATTGGGATGACGTAATGAACATTAACCTGAAGTCGGTATTTAACGTAACCAAAGCCGCTTCTAAAGTAATGATGAAAAACCGTAAGGGAGCTTTTATCAATATGAGTTCGGTAGTAGGTGTGCAGGGTAATGCCGGACAGGCTAATTATGCGGCTTCTAAAGCCGGAATTATTGGTTTTTCTAAATCTGTAGCTAAAGAATTGGGCTCTCGGAATATCCGTACCAATGTGGTAGCTCCGGGTTTTATCCGTACCGAAATGACGGATGTTTTAGATCCAAAAGTGGTTGAAGGCTGGGCTCAGGCCATTCCTTTAAAGCGTGCCGGCGAAACTGAAGATGTAGCCAATGTTTGTGTGTTCTTGGCCTCAGATATGAGCGCTTACGTAACCGGACAGGTAATTTCGGTTTGCGGCGGGATGTTGTAATTGCTAGTTCGTCATTTCGACGATCCCGATTCATCGGGTGAGAAATCTATCTGGTAAATTATTGAGCTTTCTCCTCACCATAGTTCGTCGAAATGACGTCATGTTTAATAAAAAAGCCTCCTCGAATTTCGAGGAGGCTTTTTTATGATTAAAAGAAAAAGAATTTCTTTTTCTTCTTTTCTTTAGGTTCTTCGCGGATAATTACGAAAATATCTTCGTCTGCTTTTTTCATCAGGTATTTCTCACGGGCAAATTTCTCCATTGTGGCTTGCTTAGTGCTTAATTCCACAATGTCTCTTTTTACCTGTTCGGTTTCTTTACCGTAAAATGCTTTTTCGGTTTTAAGCTTATTTACCTGAGTTCGGTATTCGTATTGGGAAAATAAATCATTGCGGTCAAAAAACAGCATCCATATCGCGAAAGCCAAGCTCCCGAGAAAATACTTATTGCTGAATAAATTAAACACTCTTTTCATCTCTTAATACGAATATAATAAACGAAGGTGAAGGTTCTCCATCTTTCAAACAAGAAAGAATTTTGAACTTATCCACATCCGGATTATTTTTTCAAGAATTTAAAATCTTTACCAATAAAACGGGCTGCAGCACCTAATTCTTCTTCAATACGTAATAATTGGTTGTATTTAGCAACCCTGTCTGAACGCGAAGCAGAACCGGTTTTGATCTGGCCGCAATTTAAAGCAACCGCTAAATCGGCAATGGTTACATCTTCAGTTTCGCCAGAACGGTGGCTCATTACCGAAGTATAGCCATTGTTTTGCGCTAAAGAAACCGCATTGATGGTTTCGGTTAATGTACCAATCTGGTTTACTTTTACCAAAATAGAGTTAGCCGTATCGGTATCAATTCCCTGCTGCAAACGTTTAACGTTGGTTACAAATAAATCATCGCCTACCAATTGAACGCTGCTGCCAATCTTTTCGGTTAACATTTTCCAGCCAGCCCAATCGTCTTCGGCCATACCATCTTCAATAGAAACAATCGGGTATTTAGCCGCTAAAGAAGCCAAATATTCTGCCTGCTCGGCGCTGGTACGAATGGCACCTTTATCGCCCTCAAACTTGGTATAATCGTATTTACCGTCTTTGTAAAACTCAGAAGCGGCACAATCAAAAGCCAAATAAATATCTTCGCCTGGTTTGTAACCCGCTTTTTCAATCGCTTTTAAAATAGTTTCAACGGCATCTTCGGTACCTTCAAAAGTAGGAGCAAAGCCACCTTCATCGCCAACGGCAGTAGAAAGTCCTCTGTCGTGTAAAATCTTTTTCAGGTTATGGAATACTTCAGTTCCCCAGCGTAAAGCTTCAGAGAAAGAAGAAGCTCCAATAGGCATAATCATGAATTCCTGGAAAGCGATAGGTGCATCAGAGTGCGAACCACCGTTTACAATGTTCATCATCGGGATAGGTAAAATATTGGCATTAACTCCGCCAATATAACGGTAAAGCGGCTGGCGACTTTCTTGAGCAGCTGCTTTAGCTACTGCTAATGAAACACCCAAAATAGCGTTTGCACCAATTTTGCCTTTGTTTTCTGTGCCGTCCAATTCAATCATCAAGGCATCAATGGCATTTTGTTCAAACACATCAATACCGATTAGTTCTTTGGCTAAAATATCGTTTACGTTGGCAACGGCTTTTAAAACACCCTTGCCCATGTATTTGGTTTTATCGTCGTCGCGAAGCTCAACCGCTTCGTGGATACCGGTAGAAGCACCAGATGGTACTGCTGCACGGCCTAAAACACCATTTTCGGTAACTACTTCTACCTCAATGGTTGGGTTGCCTCTAGAATCTAAAATCTGTCTGGCGTGTACGTCTAATATTAAACTCATAATTGTTTGTTTTCTAATTTGATTATAAAGATAGTGTATTAATAACACTATGTAAATTTTTAATGGGACTTATGCTTGCATCAGTTTGATAAAATCATCAAACAAATAACGAGAATCATGCGGTCCTGGCGATGATTCTGGGTGATATTGTACAGAAAATGCCTTTTTGCCTTTTACCCTGATGCCTTCAATAGATTGGTCGTTCAGGTTGATATGCGTAATTTCTACCTTATTAGACTGTTTCACATCTTCGGGTACTACGCCAAAACCATGGTTTTGTGAAGTTACTTCGCAATGATCTATAATAATATTCTTTACAGGATGATTTAAACCGCGGTGCCCGTTAAACATTTTCATGGTGCGGATATCGTTGGCCAAAGCCAACAATTGGTGGCCTAAACAAATGCCAAACAAAGGTTTATCTGCAGCCAAAACCGTTCTAACCGTTTCTATGGCATATGGCATAGCCGATGGATCGCCGGGGCCGTTGGAAATGAAATAACCGTGAGGTTTAAATGCCTCCATTTCTGCAAAAGTGGTTTTTGCCGGAAAAACTTTGGCATACACATCACGTTCGTCGAAATTGCGGAGAATATTTTTCTTAACCCCTAAATCCAAAACAGCAACGCGGTATTTGGCATTTTCATTCCCAAAATAATAAGGTGTTTTGGTAGATACGGTAGAAGAAAGTTCCAAACCATCCATAGAAGGTACAGCAGCTAACTTCTCTTTTAATACTTCGATATCTAAAATTTCGGATGAAATAATGCCATTCATGGCGCCTTTGTTGCGGATATGGCGCACCAAAGAGCGGGTGTCGATATCAGAAATGCCTACAATATGTTCTTCCTGAAAATAATCCTGGATAGATTCTTTGGCTTGTTTACGGCTGTAGGGAATGCTGTAATTCTTACAAACCAGGCCTGCAATTTTGATGCTATCCGATTCAATTTCTTCGGCATGAATACCGTAATTTCCAATATGTGCATTGGTGGTAACCATAATCTGCCCAAAATAGGAAGGGTCGGTAAAAATCTCCTGATAACCCGTCATCCCGGTATTGAAACAAATCTCACCGGTGGTAGTTCCAATCTTTCCGGCGGCTTTTCCGTGGTAAATAGTGCCATCGGCGAGTAGTAAAATAGCCGGTAATTTGGTGTAATAGCTCATTTTGCGTGCTGAATTATAATTTTTGGAAAAGATAAAAATTGGGAGAGTATCAGGGAATTTCCTGTCAGTTCAATGGCCCGAAGGGGTGCATTTACTTTGATTTTCACGGGAGTCAAAGCTAATTATTTTTTGGCTTTTGTTCAAAAGATTCACCCTTTTTAAATGAATTAAATAATTCTGTATAGATTTGATTTTAAATTGCTTCGAACCCAAAATTTAATACCTCCCTAATTATGTCTGTTCATAAAGAAACCAAAAGAATTACCACGCATACTTTGCAGGAAATGAAAGACCGTGGCGAGAAAATTGCCATGCTTACATCTTACGATTTTTCTATGGCCACTATTGTTGATGATGCCGGTATTGATGTGATTCTGGTGGGCGACTCTGCTTCTAACGTAATGGCCGGGCACGAAACCACTTTGCCCATTACTTTAGACCAAATGATTTACCATGCGGCTTCGGTAGTGAGGGCGGTTAAACACGCTTTGGTGGTGGTAGATTTACCTTTTGGTTCTTACCAAGGCAATTCAAAAGAGGCTTTGCATTCTGCCATCCGTATTATGAAAGAATCGGGTGCGCATGCGGTAAAGCTGGAAGGCGGTGCCGAAGTGAAAGAATCTATTGAACGTATTATCACGGCCGGCATTCCGGTGATGGGGCATTTGGGTTTAACGCCTCAGTCTATTTATAAATTTGGCACCTATACCGTTAGAGCCAAAGAAGAAGCCGAAGCACAAAAATTGAGAGAAGATATGCAGGCATTACAGGCTGCAGGTTGTTTTTCTATTGTTTTGGAGAAAATTCCGGCTAAGTTGGCTAAAGAAGTGAGTGCCGCATCCAGAATTCCTACCATTGGCATTGGTGCCGGGGTAGATTGTGATGGCCAGGTTTTGGTAATTAATGATATGATCGGTTTAACCAAGGGCTTTCGCCCGAGATTTTTACGCCAGTACCTCGATCTGTATACCGAGATTAACGGCGCAGTTCAGTCTTATATTAAAGATGTAAAGGCTGCCGATTTTCCGAACGAAAAAGAACAATATTAATGTGTTGATTCGTTATTTTTTTGATTTGTTGATGAGTTAATCAATCGGCAATCTAAATTCACCAATCTAAAATCTATACGTTGCTTGTTGATCAATCAATCGTAAATCTAAACTCGTCAATCTAAAATCCATACAATGCCAGTTACCGATCGCGATATTTTATTTGAAGACAATCACCTGATTGCGGTTTGTAAACGTGCCGGAGATATTGTACAGATAGACGATACCGGCGATGAACCGCTGGACGAGCAAGTCAAAAAATACATTGCCAAAAAATACAATAAACCCAATGGTGCCTTTTTGGGTGTGGTGCACCGTTTAGACCGTCCGGTGAGTGGGGTAATACTTTTTGCCAAAACCAGTAAAGCTTTAGAACGGGTTAATCAAATGTTCAAAAGCCGTGAAATGAAAAAGACGTATTGGGCGGTGGTGCGCAATCGTCCGGAAGTTACGGAAGGTACTTTGGTGCATTGGCTGGTAAAAAATCCGCAGAAAAACGTAACCAAAGCTTTTGACCATGAAGTGCCCGGCAGTCAGCGTGCCGAATTGAGTTATAAACTGATTGGCGAATTGGGTGGTTACTATTTAATTGAGGTAGATCCATTAACCGGTCGTCCGCATCAAATTAGGGTGCAGCTATCTACATTAAATTGCCCCATTGTTGGCGATAATAAATATGGCTATCCACGTGGAAGCCTTAAAAAAAGCATTTGCCTGCATGCCCGCCGACTGGCTTTCATCCATCCGGTAAAGAAGGAACCGGTTTCTATTTTTGCGCCGCTACCTAAAGATGGTTTCTGGGAACGGTTTGAAGTTTTTGGGGCATAAGTTTTTTTACGTCCTTGCCCCGGTTCGTGTGGACACGAATCGGAATCAACTGCCTTGTTTTTGGTTCGTGAGACACGAACCAAGACGAAGCGGAGAGGACATGAACCAAGAGGGGATTCTATTTTTCACAAAGTTCTTTCAGCTTGTCGAGTGCTTTTGGGTAGGTCTGGTTCATGTAACCTAAAAAATCTTCTGTGGTGTCTAAGTCAACAGTAAGGGTTGTGGTGCCATTGTTTTCTTCGAAGGAATAATTTTCAAATCCGTTTGCCCATTTTTCTACTTCAGGTCCTTCTGTAATTTCCTTATCCCCTTTTAAAAGCCCATAATGTTGAATCGAAACAAATCGGTTCGGAATGTTTTCAGCTATTTTGGAAACCATACCTCCCTTTTCACCTTTCTCATCGACCCCGACAAATAGAATTTTACTTCCCTTGTCCCAACTTCCTTCATAGGTAGATGTTGGGTTAAACAAAGAAGTCCATTGCTCATAAGTTGATTTACTGTTAATGCCAAGCATAAAATCATATATCTTG
>CAZFAE010000058.1:0-7905 GCA_964516035.1 uncultured Sphingobacterium sp. | reverse complement strand
GATAAGTTTTCCATTTTCTGGGTCAGCGATTGCTCTTTTTGGCGCAAGTTATTTTCCCGCTGATTGGCCTGGTTGTTTTTGGTATTGATTTCCTGCTCATGTTCTGATTTCATTTGCAGAAATTTCTCTCTGGCCTCTAAAAGCTTGTTTTTACGTAAAAGTTCCGCACTTTCTTCGGCATCTTTTACTATTTTTTTAGCCTTATTCTGTGCAGCAATTTCCTCGTTTTTATACAGCCCTTTCAGCGCAAATCGTCCGGCACCGGCTCCAACCAGCAGTCCTCCTAAAATATAAAGTATTATTTCCATGTGTTTGATTAAATAAAAAAACCGTTAACAATTTTTAAGTATCAGGTATGGTTAATGCTATTTTACAGATCAAAAATCAAAAGATCTCAATCTGTTCATAATTCGCAGTAACGGGTGAAACTTAAAAACCTTAACGGTTTAATTTTATGCTCAATAATTATAAAGAACGATATTACTTGGTTGTAAAAAATTCCGAGAGCAATTGATCAAGCTGAAAAACTTTTTCAGCAACTTCATTATCGGTGTTTCCGGCCTTCGACTCTGCTTTTAAGGTAGCAGTGGCAAAATGCAATACACTCATCGATAACAGATCTTGCTTATCGCGAACAGCATAGCTATCCTGATATTCTTTGATCCGGTCGTTAATCAATTTAGCCGCCCTCCTAATCACTTCTTCCTCTTCCCGATTTATCTTTAAGGGATAAACACGGTCAGCAATATTTATTTTTATGGAGATTTCTCCCATTTGAGCTTGTTTCACTAAGCGTTACTTTTTTAGCAACACCATACACTTATCTATTTCGCGTACAAATTCGCTAATTTTTTCCTTGATGTCAAGGCTTTTTTCATTATCTCCTTCTAATGACCGGGCCAGCTTCAAGGCTTTAACCCGCTCTTCGAGGTCGCTGCTTAACTTTTTACTCGTTTCAACAGCTACTTTTAGGCTTTCATTTTCTAGTTTTAAAATGTCGTTTTCTTCCTGCAGCACCGCACAAAGCTCAATAAGCCTGGCTGTTTTCTCTACTACTTGTGTTAATTGATCGGCTACCCTCGACATTTTTTATTTGATTTAGCTGAAACTATTTGCGAATTACCGCTCCGGCTTCTTTCTCTAAATTTAAGATTAATTTTTGCATGATGGCATCAATCTGCTTGTCATTCAGCGTCTTTTCTTCGTCCTGCAGTACAAAACTCAAAGCATACGATTTTTTATCGGCCGGCAATTTATCGCCTTGGTAAACATCAAACACATTTACTTCTTTTAATAAAGCTTTTTCTGTTTTGAGGCTGATATTTTTCAGCGTTTCGAAATTTACCGAACGATCAATCAGCATTGATAAATCGCGTTTTACCGCCGGATACTTAGAAACTTCCAGGTAGGTAATTTTATTATTTCTAATACTTTTAATTATTAAATCCCAATCTAATTCAGCATAAAAAACTTCGCTGTTGATATCCATTTTTTTCAAAACAGACGCCGCTACCAAGCCAAATTCGGCCAATACTTTTTCGCCTTTAACATAAGCCAGGCCGTAAGCCAATGCCGGATTACTGCTTTCTTTGATTTGCAAATTGGGGATATTCAATTTCTTGATTAAACCATCAACCGCAGCTTTAATCTGGTAAAAGTTCACCGCTGTGGCGGGATGGTTCCATTGTGCCGACTGCTTTTTACCGGTTAAAAACACAGACAATCGCTGGTGCTCCTGGTAACCGCTATCTCCATCTTTCAGAAAATAGATTTTACCAAATTCGTACAGTTTTAAATCTGCCTGACGGCGATTTTGGTTATAAACCACGGCTTCTAAACCAGAATACAGCAAAGTTTGGCGCATGGTGTCTAAATCGCTGCTTAGCGGGTTCAGCAAGCGGACTGCCTTATCGGCATTGGTTGCATAATCGCCTTTGGTGAGCGAATTAGATAAAATTTCAAAAAAACCATTGGCGCTTAACCAATCGGCCACCTGATTTTGCAGGGCTTCTTTATCCGGTTTAACCGCATAATTTAATGATGCCCTGATCTGGCTCGGAATTTCTATGTTATTGTAACCGTAAATACGGAGAATTTCTTCGATAATATCTACTTCTCGGGTTACATCTACACGGTAAGCAGGTACTTTAAGCGCCAGACCTTCGGCGTTTTCAGAAACAATGGTTATCTGCAAAGCACTGATGATAGATTTAACGGTCTCCGGCTCGATGGCTTTACCAATTAAACGGTTTACGTTTTGGTAACTGATGTTGATTTCGAAAGGCTGAACCGGGTTAGGATAAAAATCGGCTACGGAAGAAGAAATTTCTCCTCCGGCCAGTTCTTTAATCAATAAAGCGGCTCTTTTTAAAGCAAAAACAGTCATTTCTGGATCGGTGCCACGTTCAAAGCGGAATGAGGCATCGGTTTTTAATCCAAAACGTTTGCTGCTTTTACGCACACTTACCGAATTGAAATAAGCGCTTTCGAGAAAAATATTTTTTGTTGCAGTGCTAACACCAGATTTGATTCCGCCAAAAACTCCGGCTAAACACATCGGCCCTTCGGCATCGCAAATCATTAAATCCTGATCGGATAATTTGCGTTCTACTTCATCTAAGGTGGTAAAGGGCGTGCCTTCTGCACATTTTTTGACAATTACTTTGCCACCACGTATTTGGTCGGCATCAAAAGCATGCAGCGGCTGACCTAAATCGTGTAAAACGTAATTGGTAATATCTACTACGTTGTTTATCGGGCGAATGCCGATTACATTTAATTTATTTTTTAACCAGTCTGGCGATTCTTTAATCGTAACTCCGCTGATAGTGATCGAAGAATAACGAGGGCAGGCCTCGGCATCTTCCACTTCTACCGGGATGCTTAAATTCTCTTTATCTACTTTAAAAGCCGAAATATCGGGCAAAGTATAGGTGCTGCGTAAAAAGGCGGCCAAATCGCGGGCTACGCCCAAGTGAGAGGCGGCATCGGCACGGTTGGGTGTTAAACCTATTTCGAATAAGTAATCGTCTTCTAACTTGAAATAGTTGGTAGCTAAAGACCCGATTTTGGCATCGGCATCTAAAACCATAATGCCGGCGTGGTCTGAACCCAAACCAATTTCGTCTTCGGCACAAATCATGCCCTGCGAAACTTCGCCTCTTATTTTTGAATCTTTAATTTTGAAGGGTTCCCCGACAGTAGGATAAACCGTGGTTCCATCTACAGCAACCACTACTT
Organism: uncultured Sphingobacterium sp.; assembly: GCA_964516035.1. GTDB lineage: Bacteria > Bacteroidota > Bacteroidia > Sphingobacteriales > Sphingobacteriaceae > JAIPAN01. The sequence continues at coordinate 4,665 of CAZFAE010000058.1, read as the reverse complement.
TCTGGCCGGCAGCTACGTTATTGGCGCCACAAACAATTTGCAGATCTGTTCCACTGCCCACATCTACCTTGGTTATTTTCAAACGGTCGGCATTGGGGTGCTGCACACAATCTTTAACCAGGCCAATTACCAGGCCTTCCAGTCCACCGGGAATAGATTGCACCTTTTCCAGACTTTCTACTTCCAAACCCATGTCGGTAAGGATGAGTGAAATCTGTTCTGGGGTTTTGTCTGTTGTAATAAATTGTTTCAGCCAGGAATAAGAGATCTTCATAAATGCGTATTGCGTAAAAGGCAAAGATATAAATTATAGCCCACGGTTTAAACCGTGGGCTATAGAATGAATAGATTTTAAAAATAATTTTGAAGTATTAAATCAAGCCTTCATCTGCAAAGCTAAAATAGCCCCGATCGGTTAAAATAAGATGATCGAGCACTTGGAGATCGAGTAACCTGCCGCCGGCAATCATTTTTTGGGTGAGTGCAATATCTGCCTGGCTGGGTTTGAGGTTGCCTGAAGGATGATTATGCGCCAACATAATGCCCGAAGCCTGATTGAGCAAAGCGAGATTGAAAATTATTTTAGGGTCGGCAATGGTGCCTGCCTGTCCGCCTTTGCTGATTAAATGTTTGGAGAGCACAAAATTTGCCCTGTTTAAAAGTATAATCCAGAATTCTTCGTGGGCCAAATCAGCAAAATAAGGATTCAAGATCTGGAAAGCATCGCGACTATGGCCGATTCTGGGCTTTTCGGTTAACGTTTGCTCTTTGCGGCGGCGGCCTAATTCGAGAGCAGCAATTATACTAATGGCTTTGGCCTCGCCAATGCCTTTGAATTTAGATAATTCTGGAACGGATAATTTACTGAGCTGGTTTAAATCGTTGGATTGCGCATTTAAAATACGCTTACTTAATTCTACCGCCGATTCGTTTTTACTGCCCGAACCAATTAAAATGGCAATAAGTTCGGCTTCGCTTAGGCTGCGCCTGCCCTGCTGCATCAGTTTTTCGCGTGGCCGATCTTCTTCATTCCACGATTTGATATTTATTTTTCCGGCCTCGTATTGCATAACCTAAGCTACGAAAAGCCCATAAAAAAGAAAAGGTGTTAATTTAAAATTAACACCTTTTCTTTAAAATTATTTTAATGCTTATTTTAGGGCATTAACAAACTTGGTCAGTTTAGACTTGTTGTTAGCCGCTTTGTTTTTGTGAATAACACTTTTCTTAGCCAATCTGTCGATCATGGAAGTTACTTTAACCAAAAGTGGAGTTGCCTCTGCTTTTGAAGTAGTTTCACGTAATTTTTTAATCGCGTTTCTGGTGGTTTTTGCCTGATAACGATTACGTAAACGCTTAGTTGCGTTTGCTCTGATTCTTTTGATGGACGATTTATGATTTGCCATTGTATGCTTTTAGTATTCTTTTTTAAGGACTGCAAATATAGGCTGATGTTTTTAGAAATACAAACCCTTTATAAAATTATTATGCAAAATAAATGATTATGAATTGGCTTATCAAAAAATGGCGTTTATTAATGCTGCTTTGCATACTTGTTATTTGCAGTTCCTGGGGCTTTTTTGCACATCAAAAAATTAACCGTTTGGCGGTTTTTACGTTGCCTAACGGGATGATTAAATTTTACAAAACGCATATCGATTATTTGAGCGAACATGCCGTAGATCCCGATAAAAGACGTTATTCTGATTCGCTGGAAGCGCCAAGGCATTTTTTAGACGCCGACCATTATGGCGAAAAACCTTTTGAAGTTTTACCAGAAAAATGGAATGATGCGGTTGCCAAATTAAGCAAAGACACTCTGGAAGCTTATGGTATTGTTCCCTGGACCATCGAACGGAATTATTATGCTTTAGTAAAAGCGTTTAAAGAGCGTGACTCGTTGAAAATTTTGCGTTATTCGGCAGATTTAGGGCATTATATTGGCGATGCGCATGTGCCTTTGCATACCACAGAAAATTATAATGGGCAATTAACTGGGCAGCATGGCATTCATGGTTTTTGGGAAAGTCGTTTGCCGGAATTATTCTCTCAGCAGTATGATTTTTTTGTGGGCCGGGCACAATACATCGAAAATCCTTTGAAAAAAGCCTGGGAAATTGTGCGCAATACCTATACCTATAAAGATTCTGTTTTATTGATTGAAGCCCGATTAAATGCTTCTTTTGCTAAAGACCGCAAATATGGCTTCAGCCAGCGGAACGGACGTGTTGAGCGACAATATTCAGAAGATTATGCTAAGGCTTACCACGAGGCTTTAAGTGGCATGGTAGAACGACAAATGCGGGCATCCATATTGGCTATTGGCAGTTATTGGTATTCGGCCTGGGTAGATGCCGGACAGCCTCATCTTAAAAACATGGCTAAGAAAGAATTATCCGCCGAAGAGCGAAAAAAACTGCAGGAAGAAGAACAGCTATACCGTAAGGGAAAGATGAAAGGTAGAGAAGAAAGCCAATGATTTTTATTTCTTCATTCGTGATTTTACTGCAGCGTAAATTACAGGCATAAAAGAAATGGCAATAATAAACAGCACCACCAATGCGAAGTTTTCCTTCACGATAGTAAAATTACCGAAGAAAAATCCTAAAACCAGAAAGCTCACTATCCAGCTGATACCACCCACTACGTTATATAAGGAGTAAGCGCCCAAAGGCATGCGCCCTACTCCGGCTACAAATGGGGCAATGGTTCTGAAAATTGGCAAAAAGCGACTTAGTATAATGGCTCGTGCTCCGTATTTCTGGAAAAAATCTTGTGTTTTTTGGTAATACTCTAATTTTAAAACCCGGTTTCCTTCTTTAAACACCTTTTTACCGAAATAGGTGCCCAGATAATAATTAACGGTATTACCCAATATGGCGGCAATGGTTAGGAGTATAATCATCAGATAAATATCTAAACCTGTACCTCCTTTGGCAATAAGTGCGCCAACGGCGAACAATAAAGAATCGCCGGGTAAAAATGGCAAAACCACGAAGCCTGTTTCAGAGAAAATGATTAAAAACAGGATCAGATAAGTCCAAGTTTGGTAATCGTTTAAAATGATAACCAGATATTGATCAATGTGTAAGATAAAATCGAGTAGGCTGCTGATGAATTCCAAGTTTTGGGGATTATATTTTGGCCAAAAATAGAAATATCACGGGGGATTTCCCGTGATATTTCAAAAAAGCAGATTGAAATTAGAAAAGCTTATTTATTATGCACAATTAAATTTGCTCCCAATGCTGCATCGCCTGTTCCGTTTGCAGAACCTTTGAGCCAAACGGTATAAATTTTTCCGGCTTCTATAGTTAAACCAGACGTGGTATAAACTACCACATTATTGTCTTCGTTATTAAGCACTTCGAAAGTCAAGGTTCCGGGAGTGACTTCTACGAAATTAGAAACTGATTTATAATCTCTGCCAGTGGCTAATTTATCACCCTCTTTCAACTTAAAATCTACTTTAGTGTTATCTGTACTTAAATTTACAAATCGCACCTTGGCTTTATCGGCTGGTGGTACGGTTAAATCATCTGCAACAATTACCACATCTGGGGCGGCTACGGCCCCGGCAAAGAAGATGGAATAGTTATTATTTTTTACAAAATCTGCGGCAGCCGAAGCCAATACGGTATTGTTTGCGGTAGCTCTAAATTCTGCTTTCCGGCTTCCTGAAGGGGTACTTACATAATTAGTATTGGCACCATAGGCTAAAGCTGCAGTGTTAATTTTAGTATCGCCCAAATAGAAGTCGGCGGCTTTGGCATCTGCAGAAGCATGAACTGCCATTACATTAGCGGAACCGGTTATTGGAGTTGGTTTATCTTTTTTGCAAGCCATGAAGGCGGTTGCAAATAATGCCAAAAAACTGAATAATACCGTGAGTTTGCAATTACTGTTTTTTCTTGTTTTCATAATAAATAGATTTTAAACTTTTTATAAATCAATTAATAGATGTGCAGGACCTGGGAATGCAGGCCCAAATAAGCAAGAAGCCCGATTCAAAGATCGGGCCACTGGCATTAACAAGAAATTGTTGGAGTATTTTATAGACAGAAAACCTGTTTATCAGGCATAGTTGTTCAGCATAACAGGCATTACCAACATCAATACATTTTCGTTTTCATTATTGGTTTGAGGCACCAATAAACCGGCACGGTTTGGTGTGCTCATTTCCAGAGTCACTTCATCGCCTTCCAGGTTATTTAACATCTCGATTAAGAATTTGGCATTGAAGCCAATTTCCATGTCTTCGCCTGCGTATTGACAGCCTAAACGCTCGTGAGCCTCGTTGGCAAAATCAACATCTTCTGAAGAGATGTTTAATTCGCTGCCATTGATTTTTAAACGTACCTGATGCGTGGTTTTATTGGCAAAAATAACTACACGGCGAAGGCAGTTGAGGAACATACCGCGGTCGATGGTTAATTTATTGGGATTATTCTGAGGAATTACCGCTTCATAATCAGGGTAACGTTCATCAATTAAACGGCAAATTAGATTGATATTTCCGAAACGGAAAAACGCACTGGTGGTGTTATATTCTACTGTTACGTTCACATCTTCGGTTGGAAGCGATGTTTTTAACAGATTTAAAGCTTTTTTAGGTAGAATGAATGAAGTAGCAGATTCTGAACGGGTATCCATCCGACGGTAGCG
>CAZFAE010000057.1:0-8236 GCA_964516035.1 uncultured Sphingobacterium sp. | reverse complement strand
CCATCTTTACAGCAAACTTATTTCAATACCATTTTTACCAATTTTGTGGGTGGTGTGCCTACCGAAGTGCTTTTGGCTAACAATTTGAGTACCGTAACCCGTACTTTGGGAATTGAGCGTTTAAAACAAGAACGTTCGGTAAACCAAAGCTTAGGTTTTACTTTAAAGCCGGTAAATAATTTAAGTTTAACCGTTGATGCTTACCAGATTAATATCAAAGACCGTATTGTTTTAACCGGAAGCTTTTTTAATGATGATCCAGATATTGGCGCAGAATTGCAAGATTTAGGCGTTAACCAAGCTCAATTCTTCACCAATGCTATTGATACCCGCAACCGTGGTATTGATATTATTCTAACCCATGATGCAGCTTTAGGCGAAGGCAGATTGGTGACTTCATTCGCTGCCAATTTTAACAAATTGGATGTATTGGACATTAAAACCAATGCCAAATTAACTGGTAAAGAAGACACTTATTTCAGCGCTCGTGAGCAAGCTTTTGTGGAAGCTTCAGCGCCTAAAAGCAAAATGAACTTAAACTTCGATTATTCGAACAAGAAGTTTAATACGTCTTTACGTTTGGTTCGCTTTGGTGATGTAATGCTGAGAGATTACGATAATAATCCGATGTATTATACGCCTAAAATTACCGCAGATTTATCTTTTGGATACAAAATGAATAAAAATTTGTCGTTGAACTTTGGTGCAGACAATTTATTTAATGTATATCCAGATGCCCAAGATCAGGGTTTAACTGAAGCAGGTGGAAGATGGGATTCAGTACAAATGAATGCCAACGGCCGTAGATTGTTTGCCCGTTTAGGATTTACTTTCTAAAGCAATATTTGAAGGGTAGGTTTAAAATTTTACCTCCCCCAACCCCTCCTAAAAACAGGAGGGGAGTTAAAGGCTACCAGGTTTTAAACTGGTAGCCTTTTTTTGTCCAGTATTCTAAAGCCCGGGGCAGGGCATACTCTAAACGTTCCTGTGCTTTAAAACTATCGTGAAAAACAACAATAGAGCCGTTTTGAGTATGTTTAATTACGTTTTGAAGGCATTCTTCCGGTGTAATTAGGCTATCAAAATCTCTACTTAATACATCCCACATGATAGTCCGAAGTCCGAAGTCCGGAGTCTGGAGTCCCGAGATTTTTGACTTTTGATTTTTGATTTCCTTTCCTTCAACTTTCAACTTTAAACGTTCAACCTTCTTAATCTGCGACCTTTTAATCCTGCCATAAGGCGGTCTGAAAAGATTTGATTTTACCAATTCATTACATTTTAGGATATCTGCCAAATAATCTTCAGTATTCGTTTTCCAGCCATTGAGATGATGAAAAGTATGATTGCCAACAGAGTGGCCATCGGCTAAAATTTGTTCAAAAAGCTCAGGATGTTTCTGCACATTGTCTCCAATACAGAAGAAAGTGGCTTTGGCATGAAACTTTTTTAAGGTTTTTAATACAAAGGGTGTAACAATAGGAATGGGTCCATCGTCAAAGCTCAGGTAAATGGATTTATCCTTACGACTTTCATTCCAGGTTAAACCCGGATATAAGCATTTGAGCCAGAAAGGAGTTTTTACCAGATGCATCAGCTTGATTTAAATGCGAATATAAGCGATTGTGTAAATTAAATTGAAATCAGGTCTTTATAAATAAATATGAATTTGAAATCTATTAATACCAGGCTAACCGGATTTTGCTGCTTAACCATCGGTTTACTGATGGGTACATCGCAAATTGGATTTGCCCAGGAGAAAATTACATTGGAGCAAGCCATTGAATTGGCGCTGGAGAATAATATTCAGCTTAAACAGGCTAAATTTAGTGTTGCAATCTCTGAAGAAGATTTAAAACAATCTAGATATAACCTCACACCAAACTTAAATGCCAATGGTAGTTATAATTACAGTTTGGGTAGAAGTTTCGACCAATTGTCGGGTCAGGCATTTGACCAAAGTGTAACTTCCGGAAACGGTAGCTTAAGTTCAAACGTGGTACTTTTCCAGGGTTTTCAGCGTATTAACCAAATTCAGCAGAATAAATTTTTGCTAGATGCGGATAAGAGCAGCGCTCAAAAAGCCAAAAACGATTTGATTTTAAATGTGGTAACTACTTATTTGCAGGTACTTAATGGTCAGGATTTAACTGAGGCAGCACGCCAGCAATTAAATTTTGCCACACTGCAGATGGACAGAGAGCAAAAGCTATTTGATGTGGGCAATAAAACCATTGCCGATTTATCTCAGGCCAAAGCGCAGTTAGCTACCGCAGAATTAAACATGACCAATGCACAAAATCAATCTGATTTAGCGTATTTAAGTTTGGCTCAATTAATAGAAAGAGACCCAGCCAATGCATTCGCGGTGCAGAAACCATTGGTTGATGTAGCTAAATCAGCCTCAGTAAATTATGAGGCAAATAACATTTATCAGACCGCTTTGGCTAATTTCCCAGAAATTAAATTAGCAGAATTTCGTCGTTTAGCTTCCGCGAAAGCGGTTGCTATAGCCCGTTCTGGCTATTCTCCCCGCTTGAGTTTTGGAGGTAGTTTAAGTACCGGTTACTCTAGCGGACGTCAGCGTGTGGTTGTAGGTAGCAACCCGGTAGCCTTTGAAAAAATCCCATTTAACGACCAAATTACCGATAACTATAACCGTGGTTTAGGTTTGAGTTTGAGCATCCCTTTGTGGAATGGCCATCAGGCACGCAGTTCGGTTAATCGGGCTAAAATCAATTACCAAAATGCTACTTTATCAGAGCAGTTGGCTAAAAACAACCTCAATAAGGTAATTAACCAGGCCGTTTACGATTTAAAAGCAGCCGAAAAAAGATATGCTTCTAACCAGAGCGCTTACGCCTCATCGCAGGCTGCTTTTGAAGTAATTGAGCAGCGTTATAATGTAGGTTTAGTTAATGCCCTTGATTTTAACCAGGCACAGCTTAACTTAAATAAAGCCCAATTTGACCTTATTCAAGCTAAATACGATTTGATATTCAGAACCAAAGTAATTGATTTTTACCTCGGTAAACCCATTAATTTTTAATCAACCAATTATATAAATACCTCATGGCAAAGAAAAAAAATACCTTAAAATATGTACTCATCGGCGTTGGTGCATTACTTGTTATTGCAGTAGCCGGTAATAAAATGGGCCTTTTTGGTAAAGGCGACATTACCGAAGTAGCTGTAGAAAAAACAGAAGAAAGAACCATTACTGAAACCGTTTCGGCAAGTGGAAAAGTGCAACCAGAAATTGAAGTAAAACTAAGCTCTGAGGTTTCGGGCGAGGTAGTAGAACTGTTGGTTAAAGAAGGCGATGTAGTTAAAAAAGGCCAGTTATTGTGTAAAGTTCGTCCGGATGTGTTAAAATCTGGTTACGATAGGGCAGTAGCTTCATTAAATAGTCAGAAAGCTAGTCAAGCAGCAACAGAACAGCAATTGAAGCAGGCTGAAGCTAATTTCAAAAATACCGAAGCTCGTTACAGACGTAATGAAGAGTTATTTAAGAAAAAAGTAATTTCGAATGCAGAGTTTGATGCTGCTAAAGCAGAGTATGATGGTGCAAAAGCCAATTTAGAAGCGGTAAAACAAAATGTAGTAGGCTCACGCTTTGGTGTGCAGCAGTCTTCTGCCATTGTAAAAGAAGCCGGCGATAACCTTGCTAAAACCACCATTTACGCTCCGGTTGATGGGGTCGTTTCTAAATTATCAGTAGAATTAGGAGAACGTGTAGTAGGAACCGCCCAAATGGCCGGAACTGAAATTATGCGTATTTCTAATCTGAATTCTATGGAAGTTAGTGTAGACGTAAACGAAAGTGATATCAATCGCGTTTCTGTAAACGATCCGGCAGAAATTGAAGTAGATGCATTTCAGGGACAAAAATTTAAAGGCCTAGTAACCGAAATTGCCAGCTCTGCCAATGTGGTGGGTGCCAGCGCAGATCAGGTAACCAACTTTACCGTAAAAATTCGCATCCTGCCAGAATCTTATGCCGCAATTCAGACTGCAAATAAAGATATTTCACCCTTCAGACCGGGTTTATCAGCTACCGTAGATATTCAAACCAACGAAGTTAAAGGTTTAACCGTACCAATTCAGTCGGTAACCACCCGCGAAGAAGAGAAAAAGAAAACTGAAGAAGGCGAAAAAACCCAAACCAGCGATGATGCTAAGCCAAAATCTAACGAGCCCGTAAAAGAATATGTGTTTGTGTATAAAGATGGTAAAGTAAAACAGGTAGAAGTTAAAACTGGAATTCAGGACGATACTTATATCCAGATTTTAAGCGGTGTCAAAGCAGGCGAAGAAGTTGTAGCCCGTCCGTTTACAGCCATTGCCAAAACTTTGAAAAACAATATGGAGGTTAAAAAAGTAGACAAAGACAAATTATTCTCTGGAGACAAGAAATAGTAATTTCTGAAAAATAGTTAACTTGTCCCCTTTCCGGAAATACCGGGAAGGGGATTTGTTTTTTCAATAGTATATGTTGAATAAAATTGCAGTTATAGGTGGCGGAAGTTGGGCCACAGCCATCATTAAAATATTATCAGATAACCTTACCTCAAAAGAAATTTTTTGGTGGATGCGTTGTGCTGAATCCATTGAACATGTCAAAAAATACAAACACAATCCCCGCTACCTCAGTTCTGTAGAAATTAAACTCCCAGAAAACAACATCAGTACCGATCTAAAAGCCAGTGTTTTGCAGGCAGACTGTGTACTGCTTTGTGTGCCGGCTGCTTTTTTAAAAGAGGCTTTGGCCGATATTAGTCCAGCCGATTTAAAAGGCAAAAAAATCATTTCAGCCATCAAAGGCATCGTTCCCGATGAAAATCAAATTATCGGCGAATTTATGAATCAGCATTACGGCATACCTTTAGAAGATATTTTGGTAATCAGTGGTCCCTGCCATGCCGAAGAAGTGGCTCTTGAGAAACTATCTTACCTCACCATCGCATCTTTGAATACTCATTCAGCTGCCGCTTTTGCAGAGATGATGAATACCCGATACATTAAAACCAATGTATCTGAAGATATTTACGGTACAGAATACGCTGCCGTGCTCAAAAATATTTATGCTGTGGCCAGTGGCATCTGCCATGGAATTGGGTATGGAGATAATTTTCAGGCCGTTTTAATTGCTAACGCGATAAGAGAAATTAGTCGTTTTGTAGATGTGGTACATCCCATTGATCGCGATATCAACGAATCTGCTTATTTGGGAGATTTATTGGTAACCGCTTATTCGCAATTTAGCCGAAACCGCACCTTTGGCACCATGATAGGGAAGGGTTATACCGTAAAGTCGGCCCAGCTGGAGATGAATATGATAGCCGAAGGTTATTATGCCGTAAACTGTCTTCATCAAATTAATAAACAATACAAAGTGCATATGCCAATTTGCCGGGCAGTATACGCTATTTTATATGAAGGACATTCGCCGTATATTGAGATGCGATTGTTAGCAGACGAATTAAACTAATTTTTAAACCATGAAAAATCTATTAAACATTACATTTTTTCTAACGATTATTTTCGCTGTAGCCTGTAATGGTGTTTCAGAAAATAAACAGGCAGATAAACCCCAGGTAGTGGAGGCTTCTTGCGGAACCTGTAATTTTGGCCTTAAAGGCGACGAATGTGCGCTTGCTGTGAAAATTGAAGGTAAAGCTTACTTTGTAGACGGAACCAGTATTGATGACCACGGTGATGCCCATGCAAAAGACGGTTTTTGCGAGGCAGTTAGAAAAGCCGAAGTGAAAGGTGCTGTTGAAAACGGTAAGTTCAAAGCCACTTATTTCAAATTATTGGCTCAGTAATTAAATTCAGCATTTTTGGCAAAGGCCTTTCCCTATTGTATTAGATTTTAGAGAAGGTCAAAAAGGCTGGTTTTTCAATCCAATTAACAAGATTAATAGAAACAAGAAAGCCCCGATATTTATCGGGGCTTTCTTGTTTATTTAGTGAATTTTAGAATCTTCTTTTTCTTTTTTCTCCGCGTTCTTCACGGCTTTTTCCAGAAAAGTCGCGGAAACCACCGCCACTGCTGCTGCCTTCGCTACGGCTAGAACCGCCATCGCGATTGCCGCCTTTGTAGCCTCCACCGCCGCTGTTGCCTTTATAGCCGCCGCCGCCACTGTTGCCACGGTATCCGCCGCCACCGCCTTCGCGATTGCCGCCTTTGTAACCGCCGCCACCACGTGGACGATTGCCGCCACCGCCGCCGCCTTCTAATCCGCGGTCGCCCGCCAATTCGATACGTACATCACGGCCTTGGAAATCAACACCTTTAAATTCTTGCATTACCTTATCTGCAACATCGTTTTCTACTTCAAAGAAAGTGAAAACACCTTTAAGGTCTATTTTACCAATGCTTTTACCGCTTAATTTAGTGTTATTGCAAATAAAGCCCAGCATATCGCCACGGGTAAAATCATCTACAGAACCCAAATTGATAAAGAAACGTGTAAAGTCGTTGCTATAAGATCTTCCGGCACGTTCGCCACGTTCACTTCTTTCACCACGATCAGAACGGCTACGATCTTCGGTAGCTGCTGCATTTAAATCTGGTGCATTTTTATAATATTCCAGGAATCGGTTAAATTCTAAAGACGCAAATCGTTTGATGATTTCTTCTTTATCCAAATCCTTAAACTCATCCATAATACGAGGAAGGTATTGGGTAATTTGCTCTTCGTTTACCGGTACGTTATGTACTTTGTGAACCAAGCCAAATAATTGCTTTTCGCAAACATCAAATCCAGAAGGAATTTCGGCTTTGGTAAATTGCTTACCAATAACACGCTCAATCTGGCGAATTTTGCCTAATTCTTTAGAGTTAACAATGGCGATAGAGATACCTGTTTTTCCGGCACGGCCAGTACGACCGCTACGGTGGGTATAATTCTCAATCTCATCTGGTAAAGAATAGTTAATTACGTGAGTTACGTTATTAACGTCAATACCACGAGCCGCAACATCAGTTGCAATTAATAATTGCAAGCTTCTGTCGCGGTAGCGTTTCATTACCTTATCTCTTTGCTGCTGCGATAAATCGCCATGCAAAGCATCGGCATTGTAACCATCTTTAACTAAAGATTCGGCAATTTCCTGTGTTTCAATTTTAGTACGGCAAAATACAATACCGAAAATCTCTGGGTTGAAATCGACAATACGCTTAAAGGCAGCATATTTATCGCGGGCACGCACCACAAAATATTCGTGTTCGATATTCACGTTACCGGTATTTTTGGTACCCATGGTTAATTCGAACGGGTCGGTCATGTATTTTTTAGCAATTCTGCGTACTTCTGTAGGCATGGTTGCAGAAAATAACCAGGTTTTTTTCTCGGCCGGAGTAGTAAATAAGATCTGATCGATGTCTTCCTGAAAGCCCATGTTGAGCATTTCATCGGCTTCATCTAAAACCACATATTTCACCTTAGAAAAATCAACCGCTTTGCGGTTAATGATATCTAACATACGGCCTGGTGTTGCCACCACAATTTGTACGCCGCGTTTAATCTGGCGTAATTGGTCCGAAATTGCTGCGCCACCGTAAACGGCAACCACATGTACATCGGCCATGTGCTTAGAATAGTTTTTTAAATCGTTAGTGATTTGTAAACAGAGTTCCCGTGTAGGACATAAAATTAATGCCTGAGGATAATTCTGAGAAAAGTCCAGTAGTTCTAACAATGGCAAGCCGAAGGCTGCCGTTTTACCGGTTCCGGTTTGAGCTAATCCGACAAAATCGTTGCTGCCTGAAAGTAATACCGGAATCGCTTGTTCCTGGATCGGTGTAGGGTTAGTGAACCCTAGTTCAGTAATGGCATTAACAATATCATGACGGATACCCAAGGTATTAAATGGGTTCATGATAATAAATAAGTCCCGGCCTTATTGCCGGAATTGCCGCAAAGGTAGGGATAATTAATGGATTTTTAAGGACTTAGCGCAAACGGTCTGCTGAACGCACCAGATTTTCATCCTTGCGGATAGCTCGGATAGCCAAAATAAGAAACAGAATAGCCAGGGATGGGAGCAGTGCGCCAATGCCATAATTATCGGTACTAAAACTTTGAATTTCAGCTACTTTTTGTATGGATTTGGCCAGCCAGAAACTAAAGCCCAAAACTGCTACTATTGCGCCATAAGCCAATTTAATTTGCAATTTTCTATCCTGATAAAGAAAAATAATTACGAATGGAATTAGAGCGATGATTAC
>CAZFAE010000056.1:0-8415 GCA_964516035.1 uncultured Sphingobacterium sp. | reverse complement strand
ATAGCTTTGGCTACCACCCGCGGTATTGAGTACTGTTGGGCTGGTGGTTTGGGCACTTAAGCACAAACCACGCATAATACATAGTATCAACAAAAGAAAAAATTGTTTTTTCATCAATAAAAAAGACTGTGCTTCGGAGCAATATGCGCTTCAACTATTTTTTTCAAAACTATTTGAAGATCTGCTATTATAAGAAGCTGACGGGGACAAGAGCGTACAATATTCGGAATTTTGGACAGAGTGGCTGTCTAAAGTCAAACCTTATAAATGCGGTTCTTGTTGAGCAATAAACTCGGAGGGGGTAAGTTGGGTATGTTTTTTAAAAGCCGTATTAAAAGTGGTTTTAGAAGTAAATCCGGCTTGGTTGGCAAGAGTTTCCAAGGTGTATTTATCGCAAAAACCTGCTTTTATTTGCTGGATAACATATTCGATACGGTAACGGTTTACAAAATCGGTAAAACGCTGGTTAAAGTGCTGGTTCAGGATAAAGGATAAGTCGCGTGCCGGGATTCCTACTCCTATGGCTACTTCATTGATATTTAATGTTTTTTGGAGGTAGGGACGTTGGTCTGCAAAATATTTTTCGAGCCGGCTAATCTCCTTTTCATAATCTTTACTATCGGCTAAAGCCTCTTTCTTAGACTTAGAAATGGTAATTGATGCTGCTTTTTGAGCGATAAGGGCATAGGGCAAACCAAACAACACTTCGGGGTTTAAAAGCAGGAAGGAACTGAGTACCAGATAACCCAAGGCAATAAACAGGGTACAGATTGTGATAATAAATAGTGTATTTGCCGGACTACTCAAAATAAATATATAAGAACTAAGTGTACTAAACAGTACCAGGCTAAAAGACCAATTAAAGATCTTAAGCCAACGTATTACATGCGTGGTGTGCATTTCAAACTTTGGACTGATTAGGTTTAACCTAAATTCAATTAAAAGTTTCCACTGAAAAATCAGATAAATGATACTTTGCAGGGTTTTGGCTAAAATATGGACATATTCTGGCAAAAAGCCTTCTTTTACTTTTTGTATCGTAAGACTATTGTTGAGCACCATACGCAGCAGCTGCATTTTATCAGTCTGGCCCATGGTATAAACGGGCAAATAGTTGATGGCGAAAAAAATAAAGGGAATCAAATGCCACCAATCATGTTTGTGAAATTTGTTTTCATTATTGAGCACCGATTTTACGTATAAATAGCCTAAAGGTGGTATGAGGTAATTGATAGGGGCTGCGGTTTTATAGAAAAAGGGAATTTCTAGAATCCAGCCGGAGGTAATTAACAAATAGGCTAATGCACACCAACTGTAGAAAAGCATAGAAAAACCCAGAATTCGGCCAGAGAACTGCTGATATTCTTCTGTTTTAAAAAACAAAAGGTAGGCTGTGATCAGCGAGCAAAATATAGAACTTGAAAATAGGATATCCAGCATGACCGCAGCAGTGTCTTTTTCTAAATCAGCAATACTATTTTAACAATATCCCGATGCTCAAATTTAATGGAATTAATTATTAATGTTTAAACGTGTTAAAATTTTGAAAGAGGCGATGGTTAAACCCTTATCTAAAAAATCAAAAATCCTTCTCTAATTGCAAATTAGAGAAGGATTTAATTAAAAGAGGTAATATTTATTAATACAATTGGTTAAATAGCATTTTGTAAGTACCGTGGGTTTGGCCTCTAAACGTAATTTCGGGACCATAAACCAATAAAGTGCCTTTACCAATTTTTGCTTCAAAAGCGGCCACGCCATCTTGCAAATAAGCCTGTCCGTAAGCCCAGCCGCTTCTTAACGGCTTATCGGTGGCAAACCAGGCTAGTGGGGTTAATTGCATTTTAGCAACGGCATCGGCAGCTAATTTAAACACCGGACTGTTGCTGAAATAAACGTCGGCAGTTGCATTCATGCCCCAATTGGCGGCATGATTTTCATCAATAGCTACTTGTAAAATACTGCCCGGAACATAATATTTTTCGCCAGGTAATGGTCTGGTTTGTCCGTTTACCATTTCGGTTAAGGCATTTTTAACGGGCAAATTTAAGTGGTAAGCCAGATTGGCGCTTGAACCAATGGCAATTACCTTTCCGCCATTTTCTATAAATGATTTAATGGCCGGGATAGATTTTTGCTGGCTAATTCTGCCCAAGGTATTGTGGTACATGGCCGGAATATCTTCTGTTTTAGGCTCACGTTCCATGTAGGTGGAAGCAATTTCGGTTCTCATGGATGGAATGGCACCATCTACAAAAACAATGACATCGTATTTATCATTCAATTTGCCGCCATCAATTTCTTTGGCATAGATTATCTGAGCTGGGAAATGGTATTGCTCAAATATCCATCTTAACCAACCGGATGGCATAGAGCCGCCATATCTGTCCCAAAGAGCAATACGCATGGGCTGAACAGGTACCATATCATTCGGCTTTACATTTACCGCAGTAAATATTACCCCATTTTCTTTGCTGGCTTTTTCTACAATAGCCTGTACCTTATTATCTGAAGCAACAAAAAATTGATTTTTGTTTTTAAAGATTTTGGCCTTGGCTTTTAGCAAATCATTAATGGCAATGAACGAAGCATTTTCGGCGGTGCTAAAGGTGTAGCCAACTACATTGCTGACACTAGCGTTTACTTTACCCACCGGCTGCTGTACCACTCCATAAGGTAAAGCTTCAAAAGGACCTGTAAATTCATCCATTATGCGGTCAAACTCAACACCCATGGTAAAAGCTGGTGTCCAGCCGGCAGCATCGTACGGTCTAACCGGAGGACCGCCCGGATATAAGAAATCGTTGGGATGATCCTGAGGTTCGAACATATCCAGCAAATGTGGGCGGAAAGCCTGATTGGTTTTGACCACAAACGAACCGGCCGGATAATTTTTACCGGCTACGGTAAAGGATTTGCTTGCTTTTTCTACTTTAATACCGCTTTGAATTAAAATATTTACAAAAGCTACTGCTGTAGTGGTTTGGTTTGCAGTAAGAATATATCCACGTGGATCTTTTAAATCCTGATTTTTATACACTTTATTAAAGTATGCCACGGGAATGGTATCGCCTCTGCCTTCTTTTTTATCTGCCTTTATCAACGCGTTCAGCATCTCTACTTTCTTCGGAGACAGTGTCCAATGGTCTTGGCTACCTGCATCAATACTGTTTTTACCCATTTTATAAATATTGAGTAATAACTCATCTTTGTGTCTGGCCGCATAATTTAAAACTGCGTAGTTTAAGGAAACAGAATAATCGATAGAGTTTTTAAACAGCCAAACTTGTGGGGTAACCGGGTTTGGTGTTCCACCATTTGGAATTAAACGCTGAGGCACCAATGGAACTGTAGATGGATTGGGACTGCCAATAATTTCGGTAAGCAAGCCAATCATATTGTGGTAATATGGTGTGGTTCTTAATCCGCCGTTCCACCAGGTAGAGAAAACAGAACCACTTTTCATGGTATAGCCAGGTTTATTTTCGCCATTCAGTCTGTTATTCATGGCTGCACCAACGGCATCAATACTGGTTACCAGCAAAGGGTCGTATACATAGTTGAATGGATCGCGGTACGGAGGGCCGGCCACTACCGAACCTGCCGGGCCGGTTTGGTGGTGATTATAAATAATTTGTGGCATCCATTCTACATACTGCTGGCGGCTGATGTTTTTGCTTTCCTGCATATTCATCATGTAAAAATCACGGTTATTATCGTGGCCTACATATTTCTGATACAGCCGCGGCAAATCTGCAGTAGAGCGTTTGGTCATGTCCTGTTGGCGCATATACCAGTTAGAAACCAATTCTTGCCCATCAGGATTGGCATGCACAAATAATATAATCGTAGATTTCAGGATACGATTGGTTTCTTCATCATTCCGGGTAATTAATTGATAAATACTTTCTATCCACTGATGTATACCAACGGTTTCGGTGGCATGCAAACCGCCATCAATCCAAACTACAGCTTTGCCTTCTTCGGCTAATTGCTGCGCTTCGCTTGGGCTTAGGTTTTCTGCCCGGGCCATTCGCTGTGCAATAGATTTATACTTGTCCAGGTTGGCAATATTATCCGGATCAGAAACAATTACCATGTATTGATTCCGTCCTTCTTCGGTTTTTCCGATTACCTGAAGCTTTACCTTTTTAGAGGAAGCCGCTATTTTTTGAAGATATTCTTCGGTTTGGCTAAAGGTGGCTAATTGATAATTATCGCCTATGGCAAAGCCGAAATGTGATTTTGGACTGGGTACTGTTTGCGCATTTGCAGTAAACAGAGATAGCAGGGTTAAACAAAAAATGGATACTATTTTACGCATGTTACTTGTTTTAATGTATGAATTTGGTGTTTGAAAGGTGTTTTAATCCATTAAAAATAGTTGCCGCATTGCTTGGCATAAATTTAATCTGATATAAGTTTCGATATTTTTTAGGAAATGAACCTACAAAAAATGTAACAATACTACTGGAGTTTAATTTTATAGCAGAAAATGGGCATGCTAGACGACAAAAAACCTTTAAAGCAAAAAAGCCTTCCCAATAATTTGGGAAGGCTTTCAGAATGATGGTATTTCATCCCCCGACAGGGGAATGAGTATTAGAATTTTACACCAGCAGAAACATAAAATACACGTCCGTCTGCCGGCAAAATACCTGGGCCCGGATAACCTCCAGCACGGCGGGTAAAATATCGTTCATCAGTAAGATTGTTTACACCAGCTTTGATATTGTAATTTTTTAAGAATTTAAAGCTGGCCGATACATCTTGTACCTGATAAGCAGGTATTAAACCAGTAGTTGCTGCCGCATTGGCTAATTGGGTATTGGCTGCATCGGCATATGTCTGGCCTACAGCACTGAGCTGCCATGTTATTGAAAAATCTTTTTTAGCAAAAGTAGCTCCAAAACGATTGATTTTGGCGGGTGCATTTTCTACCAGTTTGCCGGCAAGATTTCCTTCTGTAATTTGGCCGTTAGCTACAGAGGTGGTTTTAAAATCGCGATAGGTTGCATCTACAAAAGCCAATGAAGCAAATAAACTCAAATAACCTGCTTTTGAATTGGTAAATATTGCTGCAATAGGATCGAATTCGATATAAGCTTCAAAACCCTTACTTACCGACCGGCCTAGATTGGTGCGGTATTGGTAATTTTGTCCGTTAGTGGTTTGAGTGATGGTTCCAATGCGGTTATTATAATTCAGATAAAAATAATCGATATCGAAATTAAGGTAATTACTCAGTTTGCCACGGTAGCCAATATCAAAATTATAACCTCTGGCATCCTTTAAATCGGGATCAATTACATCTGTGGTGGCCGGTGGGGTTAAATCAGAAATCAATACTGGGCGGTAAGCCTGCGAAATATTGGAGTAAAACTCTGAACGCGGTGTGATATGGTATTCTGCACCAGCACCAAAAAGTAAGAAACTACGGGTACGGGTGGCCGGGCTTAAGTTATTTGGCTGACCGTTTACCATACTAAATCGGCCCGCCATAGTTGAACTGATATTTTCTACACGCAGACCGGCTGTGAACAATAGTTTTTCATTAATTCGGAAAATATTTTCGGCAAAAGCAGCACGGTTTATATTCTTAAAATCTAAATCGCGGGGATAAATACCTTCGGCCAGTTCAAAATTCATTTCGCTGCCCGTATCGCCTTTCCCGAGTTGTTTACGATCAATTTGGCCGTTAAAATATCTTAGGCCGGCGGCTAAAGTATGATTTAATCCCAGAAAGGTATAATCTGTCAATAAGCGTAATTCGGAGCCATAAGTGTTATAAAAGTCTCTATCCACCTGACGGTTGCTAAAATCATCGGCCGTGGTAACGGCTTTTACAAAACCCACACTGCTGCGTTCGGCAAAGGTGCCAAATGCTTTCCAGCTCAGTTTGGTTTTATCATTAACAATATACTCGGCGGTAATAGAAGGAATAAACCAAGGGGTGCTAAACCAGTTACGGCTGCGTATACTTTGACTTGCATCTTGATTAAATTGAGCATCGGTCAAACCTCCGGGTTGCTGACTTTTGGTAGTCATGTAGGTAATTTCTGTACTCAATTTTAACTTTTCATTGAGTGCATAGCTAAATTCGGCATGGGCATGGTCGGTATTGTAATAGCCATTGTCTCTCCAGCCATCGCCTACACGCTTTTGATAATATGCGGTATAGCTTAAGCGGCCTTCGGTACCACCAATATAGTTGAACGTACTAAAAAGGCCGTTACTACCCACGGTATTTTGCGATTCGAAGGTTAAGCGGGTAGAAATATCTGGTTTACGCAATACAAAATTCATTAATCCGCCAAATTGCGGACCATATTGGAGTGACGATGCGCCACGGACAATTTCAATGCGGTCTACCACTTCCATGGGCGGGGTATAATAAGCCTCAGGATAACCCATTGGGTCTGGGGTAATGTCGTAACCATTCATTCTAACATTAAATTCCCAGGAACGGTTGGGGCTTAATCCACGTGAAGCCACACCCAGCTGTATGCCAGAACCATCGTTTTCCCAAACTGAAATACCAGGCGTTCTACCAAAAATCTGCCGACTGTTATTCATCGCCAAATTAGCATTGATATTATCTAGCTTTATTACTTCATTTTTTTTGCCGGCATAAATGCTAAAGTCTTTGGTTTCGGATAGGGTTTCGTTACCACGGATACCTCTGCTTGCCACTACAGCCACTTCTTTGAGGCTTAGGCTTTCATTTTCGAGTACTATATTAACTATAGAAGCCTGGTTCTCTGCCAGTTCAACAGCTATATTTTTATTAGAAAATCCTACAAAACTTACTTCCAGTTTGTAATTACCTGGCGATAATCCTTTGAGTATATATTCGCCTTTGGCATTGGTTTGCACCCCTCTAACGGTACCCTTTAAAATTACACTCGCCCCAATTACCGGTTCTTGATTGCTATCTAAAATTTGGCCACTGATAGCGGCTTTTTGAGCAAATGCCTGAATAGAAAATCCGAAATAAATGCAGAGGTATAGGATATACTTTTTCATGAAAATAGTTTTGACTGTTTTTGTTTAACGGCAGCAAACTTAAAGTTTATTTAGACTTATTCCAAATAAGAAAATAGAAATTTTAGATAATTGCAAAAAGCTTACAATTTACCGGGCAGAAAAATAAAGAGGAGCTACACTGTTTTAACCATATTTAAACGATAAATTAGCAAGCACAGCAAAGTGTTGTAATCAATATCCATTATAAAATTAACCTCATGAATCTTCTAGTTACCCTTTCTCAAATCACCATTGCGGCCTCCATTGTAGTCGTATGGGTATTTCGTTTTGATAATATTGTTAAAGAATTTAAGCATTACGGATTGTCTGATCTGACCAGGAATATAGTAGGTGCATCAAAAATATCCTTATCAACCCTGCTTATTGCCGGGATTTGGTTTCCATCGCTAATACTCATCCCTTCTTTGGGCATTGCATTTTTAATGATCTGTGCACAGTTGATTCATTTTAAGGTTAAAAATCCCTGGGAAAAATATATTCCTTCTCTACTGCTGCTAATACTGTCTTTATTTATTGCGGCTGTGCAATTGGACTTAATCTAAGTATGGATTATATTTCCAGCGTTCTGACCCTATTTTCTGGCTTTTCTTTTTTATTGTATGGATATGGCTTGCTGACTTCTAAAAAAATGAAACAGGAGTTTATCAGGTATAATCTTGCCAAATTTTTAAAAACCATTGGTATTCTACAAATTATTGGCGGTTCTGGACTGCTTTTAGGCTTTTATTATACCCCAATTCTAATGATCTCTTCTTTTGGACTTGGTACCCTCATGCTATTGGCTTTTATGGTTAGATTGAGAATTAAAGATGGTTTCTGGCTTTCTGTTCCTTCGTTTTTATTCATGCTAATAAACTATTATATCTGCTTTAGTGAGATTAAAAATATTTGAAAGATTAAAATA
The DNA here is from genome assembly GCA_964516035.1 of uncultured Sphingobacterium sp. Taxonomy (GTDB): domain Bacteria; phylum Bacteroidota; class Bacteroidia; order Sphingobacteriales; family Sphingobacteriaceae; genus JAIPAN01. The sequence goes on along the minus strand of CAZFAE010000056.1, from coordinate 464 downwards.
TTTGAACCAGATTGCATAATTAATTAACTTTAAAGTAAATTTAGGATATGGAAAAGTTAAGATCATCGCTATTATTTTTGGGTATGCTTTTGTTTATTAGTTGCAGCGCTCAAAACCAGGGCAAGTGGGGTCAAGTTTTTAAACAAGCTGCTGGCATAGTGGGCAACCCAACTTCGTCTGAGATGGGATTAGGGCTAAAAGAGGCACTGGAAGTTGGGGTTAATGCGGGTACCGGCCGGCTTTCTGCAGAAAATGGCTTTTTTAATAATATGGCTGTTAAAATTCTGTTTCCGCCAGAAGCTCAAAAAGTAGAAAAAACTATCAGAAGCTTAGGTTTAAATTCATTGGCAGACCAAGTTATACTCAGCTTAAATCAGGCCGCAGAGCAGGCCGCCAAAGAAGCCAAACCAATTTTTGTTTCGGCCATTAAACAAATGACCATTGCTGATGCTGCTAAAATTTTA
>CAZFAE010000055.1:0-8516 GCA_964516035.1 uncultured Sphingobacterium sp. | reverse complement strand
TAATTGAGAAACATTATCGCATCTTTGCTTTTTAATTCTGAGCGGTTTTCTATGCGTACAAAACATACAGATCTGGGTGAGCAAAGTGAGGTAGAAGTTTTCGGTGCCCGGGTCCATAATCTTAAAAATATAGATGTTTCTTTTCCGAGAAACCAGCTGGTAGTAATTACCGGTTTGAGTGGCAGCGGCAAATCTTCGCTGGCTTTCGATACCATTTATGCCGAAGGCCAGCGCCGCTATATGGAAACATTTAGCGCTTATTCCCGTCAGTTTTTAGGAGGTATGGAACGCCCCGACGTAGATAAAATATCGGGCTTAAGCCCGGTAATTGCCATTGAGCAAAAAACTACCAGTAAAAATCCGCGTTCAACGGTAGGTACCATTACAGAAATTTACGATTTTATGCGTTTGCTTTTTGCCCGTGCGGGCGAAGCTTTCTCTCATGTAAGCGGCAAAAAAATGGAACGCATGTCTGAAGACCAAATGCTTCAGAACATTCTTAAACAATTCGATCAGCAGGCCATTAATGTTTTGGCACCGGTAGTAAAAGGCCGAAAAGGCCATTATCGCGAATTATTTGAGCAAATACGTAAACAAGGTTATTTAAAAGTGCGGGTCGATGGCGAAATTTTAGACATTACCGCCAAAATGCAGGCCGACCGTTATAAAATTCACGATATAGAAATTGTGGTAGATCGCCTTTTGGTGAGCGAAGACGACAAAAAGCGTTTATATACTTCTATTCAAACCGCATTAAAACTGGCAAAAGGCATTATTAAAATTAGCGATCAGGGCAATAAAGAATACTTTTTCTCTAAATTTTTGATGGATCCGGAATCTGGAATTTCTTACGATGAACCTCAGCCCAATACCTTTTCCTTCAATTCACCCTATGGTGCCTGCGAACGCTGCAGCGGTTTAGGAACTATTTTTGAAGTCGATCAGCAATCGGTTATTCCCGATCCGAAACTGAGTATTATGCAGGGTGGTTTAGCACCTTTGGGCGAGTACCGCGAAACCTGGATATTCCAAATTCTCAAAGCCCTGGCCAAACAATATAATTTCTCTTTATCTACACCTTTAAAAGATTTGGCGCCAGAACTGATCGAACTCATGCTCAATGGTTCGGACGATGTGCTTACCGTTCCGGTGGCTTATAATACCTGGAATGTAAAAAACTACCAGATAGAGTTTGAAGGCATCATTAAATTACTGGAAGAGCAGCATGAGCGTCGTGGCGAAGAAGCTATGGCCGATTTGGAAGGTTTCCGTTCCATTAAAATTTGTCCAGTATGCGAAGGAGCCCGTCTCAAAAAAGAATCGCTGCATTTTAAAATTGCCGATAAAAATATTCATGAATTAGCCATCATGGATATTTCTACACTCTCTGCCTGGTTTGTTGATGTAGAATCGAAATTAAACGAAAGACAAAACACCATTGCCAAAGAAATTTTAAAGGAAATCAGATCCAGAATTGGTTTTTTATTGGATGTTGGTTTGAATTATTTAACCCTCGACCGTACCGCTAAAACCCTGTCGGGAGGCGAGGCACAGCGTATCCGTTTGGCTACCCAAATTGGGTCGCAGCTGGTAAACGTGCTATATATTTTAGATGAGCCAAGTATTGGTTTGCATCAGCGTGATAATAATCGTCTGATTTCGGCTCTGAAAAATCTCCGCGATATTGGCAATACCGTTTTGGTGGTAGAGCACGATAAAGACATGATTATGGAAGCCGACCATGTAATTGATATGGGACCGGCAGCCGGAGTACATGGCGGCCAAATTGTTGCCCAGGGTACGCCCGCTCAATTAATGAAAGTGCATACGCTTACCACAGATTATATCAATGGCACTAAATCTATTGAAGTGCCTAAAAATCGACGCAAAGGCAACGGAAAAACATTAGTTATTGAAAATGCATCTGGAAATAACCTGAAAAACGTTTCAGCTCATTTTCCTTTGGGTACGCTAACCTGTGTAACCGGTGTTTCCGGCAGTGGCAAGTCTACTTTAATTGCCGAAACCCTTTATCCGATTCTAAATCATCATTTTTTCAGGGCAAAAAAGAAGCCGATGCCTTACCAAAGCATCAGCGGATTGGAGCACATTGATAAGGTAATTGAAATTGACCAAACGCCTATTGGCCGTACGCCGCGTTCCAATCCATCTACTTATACCGGTGTGTTTTCAGATATCCGTAATTTGTTTGTGGCTTTGCCCGAAGCTAAAATTAGGGGTTATAAGCCCGGCCGTTTTTCTTTTAACGTAAAGGGCGGCCGATGCGAAACCTGCCAGGGAGCCGGATTGAAAATTATTGAAATGAATTTCTTGCCCGATGTGCAGGTGCCTTGCGAAGAATGCGGCGGCCGACGATATAACCGCGAAACGTTAGAGGTACGCTACCGCGGAAAATCTATCAGCGATGTGCTGGATATGAGCATTGAAGATGCCGTGGAGTTCTTTGAACCCATTCCGGCCATTTATCGCAAAATAAAAACTTTACAGGATGTGGGATTGGGCTATATTACTTTAGGCCAGGCCTCTACCACTTTATCCGGGGGCGAAGCTCAACGGGTAAAATTAGCCACCGAATTGTCTAAAAAAGATACCGGAAATACCTTTTATATTTTGGATGAACCCACTACCGGTTTGCATTTTGAAGATATTCATGTGCTGTTGGGAGTGTTAAATCGTTTGGTAGAACACGGTAATACTGTGCTGGTTATTGAGCACAATTTAGATGTGATTAAAGTAGCCGATTGGGTAATTGACCTTGGCCCGGAAGGCGGAGCCGGCGGCGGAGAAATTCTATTTGAAGGTACGCCAGAAGGCTTAGCAAAATGCGAATGCAGCCATACCGGTCGTTTCCTGAAAGCCGAATTATAAATCGAACAAATGTTTTTCGGCGTGGTAAGAAGAACGAACCAGTGGTCCGCTTTCTACGTATCTGAAACCCATTTCTAAGCCAATTGCTTTGTATTTATCAAATTGCTGAGGCGTAATCCAATCGATAACCGGATGGTGATTACGGGTTGGCTGCAGGTATTGGCCCAAAGTGAGAATGTGTACACCGGCGGCTAATAAATCGGCCATGGCTTCTAAAACATCTTCTTCGGTTTCGCCCAAGCCCAGCATAATGCCCGATTTGGTGCGCAAGCCGGCAGCAGAAATACGGCTCAAACATTCTAAACTGCGGTCGTATTTAGCCTGAATGCGTACTTCTTTGGTTAACCGACGAACGGTTTCCAGGTTATGAGAAACAACCTCCGGGCGAACGGCCAAAACGCGGTCTAAATTATCCCACATTCCTTTAAAATCAGGAATTAAAGTTTCTAAAGTGGTTTCGGGGCTTTCGCTACGAATGGCATTGATGGTTTCGGCCCAAATGGTTGATCCGCCATCCTTTAAATCATCGCGGTCTACCGAAGTAATTACGCAATGTTTAACCTGCATCAGTTTTACCGATTCGGCTACGCGGTTGGGTTCATCCAGCTCTACAGCCAATGGTCTTCCCGTGGCAACGGCACAAAAAGAGCAGGAGCGGGTACAAATATTACCCAAAATCATGAATGTTGCCGTACCGGCGCCCCAGCATTCGCCCATATTGGGGCAATTGCCGCTTTCGCAGATGGTATGCAACTTGTGCGTATCTACCAAACTGCGTACATGAGCGTATTCCTTGCCAACGGGTAGTTTTACACGAAGCCAGTCTGGCTTGCGGGTTATTTGGTTGGCTGGAATTACCGGTAATTCGATCATGAAACAAAAATACAATTTTTGTGCGATTTCGCAGTTGGCTCGGTCATTCGGGTTTCATTTTCTTTGTATTTTTTGAAGCGGTTAAAACCGTTAATAAATAACTGTTTCATTTTAGCCCCGGGTTTAAACCGTGGGCTATATGTGGTTAAAAGATTTTGTCTCTGCAGGGTCTACCGGAGGAGACCCTGCAGAAAGCTTAATTTGCATGTATTATTAAATCATCGGGGTCTTTCGCAGAAGACCCCGATGGGACACTATTGGTTTTAACCATTTGTGTAACTTTGAAAAAAACATATCATTTATGGCAACTATTGAAACTGTTTATTTAGGCGAACTACGCACCCGAGCTACTCATTTGGGGTCTGGAAATCAATTAATTACAGATGCTCCGCTGGATAATCAGGGTAAGGGAGAAGCTTTTTCGCCTACAGATTTATTAGCTACGGCTTTAGGTAGCTGTATGCTAACAATAATGGGCATTGCTGCTCGCGAACAAAAAGTAAATATGGACGGCACCACTTGTTCTATTACTAAAATTATGGGAACTGAGCCTAGAAGAGTGGCTGAAGTGCAGATTACGTTTAATTTCCCGGCCGAAAATTATACCGATAAAGTGAAAATTATTTTAGAAAGAGCGGCGCACACTTGTCCGGTTTCCAAAAGTTTACATCCAGATTTAAAAGAAACTTTAGTTTTTAACTGGGCTTAGACCAATTGTTCTGCCACTTCTTCGGCAGAAATTTCGCCATGAGTGGCTTCAAAAGTACACTCGCCGTTTTTAATGAGTAATAATTGCGGCGATTGGTGATGTACCTGAAAAATTTCGGCAATGGTATTAGAAATATCGCGGTTGCTTAATAAATCTAGGTAATATACAGGCACATTTTCTGGAATAGCTTCGCTTTCTAACTCTAATTTCTTTTTGGCCATCATGCTGATGGAGCATCGCGTACTATGCTTAAAAATAATGCTGTAATCGGGAGAGACTTTAATGTTTTGAAGTTCAGCCAATTCGGTTAGCGGTATCCAGTTCATGGGGTGTATTAAAAAAAATTATTCAGATAACAATTAGCGTCCGCGTTTGCTTGGGTAGGAGCTGTATGCCGGACATAATTTATTTGAGCAGGACGATAATACGCTGGCTGTTAAAGTAAGGGCAAATATGGCTATTAGTAGTTTTTTCATCGGGATTGAAATCTTTAGTAAATTTATCCTTTTTAATTAAATATATCAAGTAAGGCGTTTTAGCTTGCCAATTGATGTTGCAAATGAGCCATTTGTATGGCAGTAATACCAGCTTCTGTTCCTTTATTACCGTGTTTCCCTCCGGCTCTATCTTCGGCTTGCTGCTGATTTTCTGTAGTTAATACGCCAAATATGACTGGTTTATTGTGTTTGATAGCCACTTGTGCCAATCCGTTGGCTACGGCATCGCAAATAAAGTCGAAATGGCGGGTTTCTCCCTGTATTACACATCCTAAACAAATAACCGCATTGAAATTTTTGTGAGTGAGCAGCATATCTGCACCTGAAATTAATTCGTAGCTGCCCGGTACCGGAACAATGGTGATGTGCTCTGGTTTAGCGCCGTGTGCAATTAATTCCTGGTAAGCTCCTTCACGCAAGGCTTCGGTAATTTGGGTGTTCCATTCTGCTACTACAATGCCGAAACGATAGTTAGAAGCATCAGCAATCTGGGTATGCGAAAAATCTGATAGGTTTTTTAAAGATGTAGCCATGGTGCAAAAATAAGAAAGCCTGCCGGGAATCCGGCAGGCTTTCTTAAAACTATAGATTTAGATTATAATTTTGCTTCTGCACGAGCAATAAACTGGTCGATATTTCCAGCTTCGGCACTTTCAGGATATTCTTCTTTGATTTTTTTGTAGGCTTTTAAAGCTGCTTCTGCATCTTTCTGCTCTTCGTAAACTAAACCTAGTTTTTTTAAGAATAAAGGAGTAGTAAATGAATTAGACGTTTTGGCAGCAGCTTTTTTGTAATAAGTAGCTGCTTTATCGTAATCTTTTAATTCGCTGTAAGCGTCGCCCATCATACCTAAAACTAATGGATCAATTACCGGACTGCCGGTGCTGCTATAATTGCCTAAGGCTTCAATCGCTTTTTCAAATTCGCCTTTTTTAAGGTATAAACCACCTAAATATGCATTGGCGATGTTGGCTGATTTGGTGCTGGAATATTCTTCGGCAATTTTTTCGAAGCCTGGATAAGAACCATCGCCTTGAATAGCACGGTCGGCTAGAGAATCGATGGCTGCATATTGTTCAGCTTTAAACATTTCGTTGGCTGCTTTTTCGGCACGTGGTGCTAAATAAAAGTTTTGGTAACCAAAATATAATAGCACTAATGCTAAAATAGCACCGCCAATAATAATCAGGCTTTTGGTGTTTTCCTTTACAAAATTACCGGTAGATTTCTCTTCTTGTGCGTTTGTTGCAGGAGTATCTTGTTGTTTCTTTGACATGCTTTGTTAAATTAAAGAATGCAAAAATACAGTTTTAAGCCTAAGAATCAACCCTTAAAATGATAGTCACTTAATTTTTTATTAAACAGGGTGATTAAGCCACTAAATTGTAAATTTGAAAACATCAGATCTCATGTGGCTTAAGCAATTATCTATCCTAAATTTTAAAAACTATGAAGAAGCCAATTTGGCTTTTTCTCCTACCGTAAATGCGTTTACCGGTAATAATGGTGCTGGTAAAACCAATTTGCTCGATGCTATTCATTACCTGTCGTTGTGTAAAAGTTACTTTAACCCAATTGATAGCCAGCAGATTAAACAAGGCGCCGATTTTTTTATGGTTCAGGGAGATTTCGACTTGGATGGACAGAAAGAAACGATTTCTTGCGCCTTAAAACGTAACCAGAAAAAACAATTTAAGCGTAATAAAAAGGAATATCCGCGTTTGGCCGATCATATTGGTTTGTTTCCTTTAGTGATGATTTCGCCATATGATGTGAGTATTATTATGGAGGGTAGTGAAGAACGCCGGAAATTTATGGATAATGCCATTAGCCAAACCGACCGCCATTATTTGGATGAACTGATTCAGTATAATAAATGCCTCGGTAACAGGAATGCTTTATTGAAACAAATTGCAGATAAAGGCAGGTATGACCCCACGCTGATGGAAATTTTGGATGAGCAATTGGTAAATTCCGGAACGATTATTTTTAATAAACGTAAGGTGTTTATGGAGGCCTTTACCGAAATATTTAACCGGCATTATACTTTTTTAAGTGCCGATGCCGAGCAGGTTAATTTGGTCTACGATTCGCCTTTGCATGAAGATAGTCTGGCTAATTTGCTGGCTAAGTTTATAGAAAAAGACCGTATTTTGGAGCGTACTTCTGTGGGTATTCATAAAGATGATTTGGTTTTTAGCATTCATGGCATGCCACTGAAGAAATTTGGTTCGCAAGGGCAGCAAAAATCTTTTTTGATTGCTCTTAAACTGGCTCAATACACTTATTTAAAACAGCAGAAAGGGTTTGAACCGCTTTTGCTGCTCGATGATATTTTTGACAAACTGGATGATTTGCGTACCCGGAAACTGATGCAAAAGGTTTCTGACCACGATTTTGGGCAGATTTTTATTACCGATACCAGTCGCGAACGGATTGAGCAGATTTTTGAGGAAATAGGTGAGGAAGTAACTATTTTTAATGTGTCAAAAGGCGAAGTAAAACTCAATGATTAAGAAAACCAACGATAAAAGCATGAAAGAGGCCATGGAGCAAATGCTGCAGGTGTATAAGCTGCGTCGTAGATTTGACGAAACCTCTTTGATTGCTGCCTGGCCTGAGTTGATGGGAACGGCCATTGCCAACAGAACTAAAGAGATTTTTATTAAAGACAAGAAATTATTTTTGCGGGTAGAATCGTCGGTAATAAAAAATGAATTGGTGATGATGCGCTCTCAAATTATTGAAAAGATGAATGAGCGTGCCGGCGGAAGGGTTATTGAAGAAATTATTTTGTTGTAAATTTATTTAAAGCCTATTCTTTTACGTTCTTTCTGTTCAATTTCTTGCCTATCTTTTCTTAAAAGGTAGTTTATTGCATCGTAAACATCTTTAAATTGTTTGTTGTTTTTATTTTCCATCTCGGCTAATTTGTCTGTTATTTCTTTATAATTCAATGCAAATTGTTTGAGTGCGATAAAGGCTCTAACAATGGCAATACTTGTTTGCCTTGCTTTTTTGCTTTTTAATACGTTCGCAAGCATGGCCACACCATATTCTGTAAATGCAAAGGGGAGTGCTTTTTTAGGTCGCTTGGACGCCGATGTCGTCACAAATTGTGATGAGATAGTTTCCCATTCGTGCACACTAAGGCGAAATATAAAATCATCCGGAAAAATATCCATGTTCCGCTTTACAGACTGATTTAACACTCTGGTTTCAACCTCGTAAAGTGCTGCCAAGTCGAAATCAAGCATTACTTTCTGATTCCTTATTTCATGAATTTTGGAATGGATTTCTTGTATTTGCATGCCGATGGTTTTATTTCGAAACGCAAATCGATCTTATTTTATTGCTTTTATGGGCTATACGATTTCAATCATTTTAAAATCTCGATATTTTACAGGAACTGGGTTGCCTAAACCCGATTGAAACGGCAGCCCCCGAATAGTGGAGTAGTTTTAGTGGTGGCCCCGCACAAAAGAGGTGGACCCCAAAGGGTGAGTTTTTTTTTGGGGGGGAAATGGTAAAAGGGGCGACCATGGTTG
>CAZFAE010000054.1:0-8816 GCA_964516035.1 uncultured Sphingobacterium sp. | reverse complement strand
GTAGCCAAGCGGGAAGAAGCCAAATACCAGTCTCGCCAGATAGAAATTAGCTAATTTCTTTGTTTTGTTTTGGTTCAGAAAGGGCGTTTAACCAAGGTTAGCGCCTTTTCTGTTTTAAATGTTAAGCCATTCATAAATCTTTGTAAATTTGGGCATGGCCCGCGAAATACTAGAAACCAAACGAAAAGCATTAAAAATCAATTTAGACCCTGCCATTTACGGTACTTTTGCCGAAATAGGAGCCGGACAAGAGGTTGCCCGCAACTTTTTTACAGCCGGAGCAGCCTCGGGCACAGTGGCCAAAACTATGTCGGCCTATGATATGGTTTTTAGTAATTCCATTTATGGCAACGAAGAAAACGGACGTTATGTAAGCAAATCTCGCTTAGATAAAATGCTAAAACATGAGTTTGAGTTGCTTACCGAACGTTTAGACGGACCTCAATACCTAAATAAAACGTTTTTCGCTTTCGCGGATACCGTTACTACTTTAAACTTCAGTAAATCAAACGATCCGCATGGCTGGTTGGGTATTCGTTTCCAAACTTCGCCCGCAGGAGCGCCAAATGATATTATTTTCCATGTACGTTTATTGGATAGCGATGCCAGTTTACAACAAAACGTATTGGGTATTTTAGGGGTAAATCTGGTATATGCCGCCTATTTTTATCCGGATAATATTCAAGCGCTGGTAGAATCGTTGGCAGATAATTTAGCCGTGGGTTCGGTAGAAATTGATATGATTAGCCTCAACGGACCTGCTTTTGAAAACATAGATAACCGTTTGGTTAATCTGTACTTAATTGCCAAAGGCTTTTCAAGTGCGGCTATTTTTAATCCGCAAGGCGAAGCCAGCCAGAGTAAAGATGTGTTGTATAAAAAGGATGTGATGATTTTGCGCACCAAATTTGGGCAAAAATCTAATCCTAATTTCGATTTGTTTAATAAAGCGGTTGAGCAGTTTAAACGTTCTCAGCAATTAAAAGAAGAGAATATTATTGTATTGATTGAAGTGTTGATGACCAATTTATTGGATGATGAACAGGAATTAAGTGCAGAAGATTTATCCATTTTTTCTAAACGGGCCGAAGAACTTTGCCAAACCGGTAATTATGTCATTGTATCAAACTTTACCCGTAATCATAAATTGGCGCAGTATTTAAGTCGTTGTAAGCCGAGTAGTGTGGGTATTTCTACCAATATTTCTAATTTGAGGCATATTTTTACCGCTGGCGAATATGGTGCAAACTATACCGACGAATTATTGGCTTATATCAGTGATTTATTTAGCAAAAACGTGAAATTATACGCTTATCCTTACCTGGATAAAAGCAAAAACGAAATCATTACGACTAAAAATATGCCGGTATCGCCGGAGGCTAAACCTTTATTCGATTTCTTAGTACAAAATGGCTATATCGCTGATATTGAAGAGTTTGATGCGAAGGATGTGAAGACGGTATAAAGCAGAAAGCGGAAAATTAATTCCGCATATTGATATACTGCAACGGCTGGCCAAAATCTTCGCCACGACAAAGGGAAATTACCGCTTGCAAATCGTCAATTTTCTTGGCTTGCACTCTAACTTGGTCGTCCATAATAGAAGCCTGAACCTTTAAGCCGCTGTCCTTAATGGCTTTCACCACTTTTTTGGCCGCTTCTTTATCAATACCTTCTTTAATTTTAATTTCTTTACGAATCATATTGCCCGAAGCCTGTTGTTCTTTGCCCATATCCATACATTTTGGGTCGAGCTGTTGTTTTACCATTCGTGAAATGATGGCATCCTGAATCGCTTTTAAGCGCATATCATCTTCGGTAACAATGGTTACGGTGCTGGTTTTTTTATCCAGTTCTACCGTGCTCTGCGAACCGTTAAAATCATAGCGATTTAAAATTTCTTTTTTAGCAATATTGATGACATTATCCAGGGTTTGTCCATCAACCTTACTTACGATATCGAATGTAGGCATGTGTGTTTAATTTGTTTTGAAGTTAAGCAAAGCTTAGCTCAGAATCAAATCTGGGCTTTCAATAGCTTGTACAATGCCATCCCATAATTTAATTCTGGCCAACAGCGCATTGGCCACGGCCTGGGCTGCTTCTTCGGTTTTCACTTCATCATTACCTATCAATTCTTCGGTCATTTGCAGGGCCAGGTGACTGTGGTGATCGCCATCTACTTCAATATGGCGTTCCAGGTAATATTTAAATATTTCGGTTTTACCACCCGAAGCGGTATTCATATCGGCCACCATGGCAATAAACATATCCGGAATTAAATCTTCGCGGCCAAAAGTAAATACCGCTGCTTGAACGTGAGGTTTATTGGAGGCAATTACTTCAAAAGTATAGTTCACAAAATCGGCAATAGATTTTGGTATTTGTGCATTACGTAAAGCCAATTCAACAGATTGTCCAGACTGCAGATAAGAAATGAATTGCTCTATCTGACGGGTTTGCGCTCCGGCCTGTTTCATCGCTCTTAAATACAACTCAAAATGGCTAATCCGGCCACCTTCGGGGTCTTCGTCACTTTCTTCGCCAACTACAATTTCATTGATGAGAAAACGGGTAGAAGCATTACCTACCGGGAACCAGGGTGGTTCTACACAAGTTAGGTTTTTTTGTAGGGCTTTAAGCAAAGACATGAAATCCCAAACAGCAAAAATATGGTGTTCCATAAAGGTTTTTAACTCCTCCGGATTTTGAATTTTACGGTAAATGGGGTGGGCTATCAGTTCTTCTCTTATTTCGCTGATTTGCTGCTGGATTTTTTCGATGCTGCTCATAATTAATACAATGATAAACAGCATATTTTTTTTGGCGCAGATTATTTCTCAATTTGAGAATTTGATGACATGTTAAAAAATCAGGAAGCCCCGCAGGGCTTCCTGATAAAGGAATAAAAAATTAAAGTCTTTGGCAATTATGCGCATTAATCCAGGTGCTAATCCGATCTGCCGCTGCAGAAGCTACCGGATTTCCGCTGGGCAAATTAGTAGGCGACAATTTGCCTAAAGTAGAAAGGTAATTATTCGCGATGGCTACATCGGCCCAAACACTTGCAGAGGGGCTTACATTGTTTCCGCTTAGTTTAATGGCAAGCACTTGTAAAAAGCATTTTTTAGCATCATTCACAATTCCCTTTTTAAAGTTGGTGCTATTAATGGCTTTCGCTTCAGCCTGGCTGTAAGTATACCCGCCAACTATAACGCTGCTCCAGGCCGATCCCTGTTTGCTGAAAAAATATTTGGATGGATAGGCGCAGCTGTTCGCTGGCTCTGCAAGCACACTGCCTACACCACTTACCTGAAATGTGCCGCAGGTTCCTCTGGAATTCTGGTAAACGGCTGAGGTTTCTTCCACACCGAAATTCTTGTTTAGGGTTAAGCGATAATAAGATTTTAACGAATCGGTAGTGCCCATTTGAAATTGAATAACCGGATCGCTATAACAAACCTGCCCCAAATCTGGCCGGTAAACGGGATTAAATGTGGTAGTCCACCGATCGCCATCCGGGCTGGTAGAAATGCTAATCACATCGCTGGATGTAGCATTGCGACCTAAAGACAAATCCAGATAACTTAAAGGTGGAATGGTACCACCTTCACCTGTTAGTGGGTCCGGATTCTGAACCGTATAAGTCCAGGTATAAGAACCATCACCATTATTACTCACCGTTTCTAAAGTTACCAGGTATGGAGATGAAGTACTGGTTCTGGGCGAATCTAATGCGCTATCCGTACTTATTAAGGATAGTTTTCCGGATTTCCCCAGTTGTGGAGTAATTTCCTCATGGTTGAGGTCTTTACATGCAGAGATGTAAAGTAGGGTAGCCAGTAGAATACTTACCACAGGCCACCATTTGCTTAGATTTTTCATAATTTATTAATTTTTGGTTAATAATATTTAATAGTACCTAAGCAATGCAATATCTAATCCATAATTAATGTTTAATTGGTTGAAGTTAAATTAACTCAAAATTAAAGGCTATTAAATGGCCAATTGGTGTTTCGTGTTTTCGGTGGCCAGATACTCCTCGTCAGTTTGCTGCGTTTTAATTTTTGGATCGAACATACAGCCAATGCCACAAATTAACCAGGTGGGAGATAAGCCAAATTCTCGGGATAAACAATGTATTTTATCCACAGTGATGTCATTATCTCCGTTTTCCATTCTAAAATAACCTACCTGGGTAATATGAAGAATATTGGCCATGTCTTTTTGAGTAAACTGAAGTAATAATCTAAGTTCTTTAAGTCTTAAGCTTCTTAGCTTTTTTTGATATTTTGACTGTGGTGATTTAATAGCTTCCATTTTTTTAATTTTAATTTATAATTAATAACTATTTAAATGAGTTAAAATTGTGCAGATGCGAAATTATTTATTAGATCCTGCCATTTTAACGTGAAAGCACGAGGAATGTTTTCGATATTTTATTTAAAAAGGAAGCCCAGCGGGCTTCCTTTTTAAATAAATAATTATTCGTCTTCGCAGTGATTATTATCAATCCATTCGCCAATTCGACCAGCAGCAGCTTTAGCAGCGGCATTTCCGGTAGGCAGGTTAATAGGAGATAATTTACCCAAGCCGGCTAGATAATTCTCCACAATGGTAACGTCGGCCCAAACACTTGCGGATGGCCCAACTGAACTTCCGCTTAATTTAATAGCGGCTACTTGTAAAAATCCTTTTTTAGCATCTTTTATACCGCCTCTATTAGAAGTATTCCAAATGGCTTGGCCTTCGGCTTGAGTGTAGGTATAACCACCAATGGTTACTGTACCAGCCCAAACCAGGTTAGGTTTAGCAAAATAGTAACCCTGTGATAATGAACAACTGTTTTCTTCTACAATCGGACATCCAAATCCACTAAATAGAAAAACACCGCATCCTGTTTCTCTTCCAGATTTATAAACACCGGTAACTTCGGTATCTATATCAAAATTCTGATTAACAGTGAGTTGGTAATAGCTCTTTCGGTTTCCACTAGTCCCCATGTCAAATTTGATCACAGAATCGGTATAACAATCCTGGCTTGGATCAATTCGATTAAGCGGAGTAATGTTTGTCCAGTTTAATCCATCACCGCTCATGGCCCCGCTCACAATATCAGCCATGGTAGCACATTGCCCCAGAGTAATATTCCAATGGCTCAAATCCTGAACGGTTCCGTTGCTTCCGTTTCCCGGATTGGGGTTTTGTACAGACCAAATCCAGGTATAGGTGCCATTTCCATTATTGGTAATACTTTCTAAACTAACGGTATAGGGCGATGAGGTGCTAATGCTTGGTAAACTGGTAGTGCTGTTTGTGCCAATCGTTGTGTTAGAAGGTGCTGATGCCCCAATTTGTGGAGCAATTTCCTCATTTTTTACAGCTTCACAAGCTGCGATAGAGAATACTAAGGCGATTGCAATACTTGCAACAGGCCAGCGAAAGAGTAAATTTTTCATTATGCATAAATTTTAGGTGAATAACATTTGTTTATTGCTATCCATTATGCAAAATTGATTCCGCGATATTATTTGGGTTCGTTTTTTAGTTCTAGATTGGTTCTGAACCGTTTAAGTGCCGGCTTAATAATTTTTAAACTTCTTTTGGATAGCTCAATGCTGGCGTTTAATTCAAAACCAATTAAAATAATCAGTGAGTTGATATACATCCAGATCATCATCACGATTAATGTGCCAATAGAGCCATAAATTTTATTATAGGTGCCAAAATTATTAATGTAGTAGGCAAATCCCCAGAAGGTTAAAATAGCTAAAACGGTGGCTAACCAGGAACCTGGACTATTGAACTTCCATTTTTTAGATTTGGCCGGTCCGTATCGGTAAAGCAGAGAGATGGTAAAGAAATAATTTGCCGTTAAAATGATCCATCGGGCTAAATCAATGATAAAAATCCAAAATGATTTATTTAAACGAATTTCTGAGCGCAGTAGGCCAAATACATATTCGCTTACGGTAATAATACCTAAACCTAAAATCAAGCCCAGCGCAATAATAAAAGTTAATTGCAGGGCCACCCAACGTTGTTTTAACCAGGTTCTGTTTTCAATTACCAAGGATGATTTGTTAAATGCTTTCATTAAATTATGTACACCATTGGTGGCAAAAAACAAGGCGAAAACGAAACCAAAGGAAAGCAAGCCTGCATTTTGATTTTTCACAATGTCTTCTAGCGTAGTTTCTACAGCCAGAAAAGCATTTTTAGGCAAAACCATCTCAATTAAAGAGAGTAACTGATCCTGGAAATTGGAGATTGGGATATAAGGGATAAGAGTAAAGAGAAAGATAATGGCCGGGAAGATAGCCAGCATGAAATTGTAGGCTAAAGAAGAGGCTTTATTAATGAGTGCATCTTTAGTAATTTCTTTAAAAAAGAAAATAGCCACCGTGTACAGCGGCAGAGGTTTAAAGCCTGGCAATACCACCAATTTAGTCCACTCTATGAATAGAAAGTAAGGTTTAAATTTTAAAAGCCAAACGTGTAAATTAGTCATTAATTAAAGTAAGGTTTCATCTTGTTCAGAAATTCATCCGAAGGCATACAAGGTTTATTTTTTGCAATATCTACAAAAACCAAGGTGGTTTCGCCCAGGTTGATTAATTCTTCTTTTTCGTTATATAACTCATAAAGGAAGTGAATTCGTATACCGGGCATTTTTTCGATAGTAACTTTAATAGTAATTTCCTGATCGTAAAAAGCCGGTTTAATATACTTGCATTTCAATTCTAAAACCGGCATCATAATGCCAGAATCTTCCATAGACTGGTAACTCATACCCAAACTACGAAGCATTTCTACACGTCCAACTTCGTACCATTCGGCATAATTGCCATAATACATATAACCCATTTGGTCGGTTTCGCCGTACCTAACTCTTAATTTGGTGGAGTGTGTAAACATTATTTCTTGATGTTTCTATCGTTTAAAGCCTGCTGAAATTTGCGTGCATTGGCCTGATGTTCGGACAGACTCACTGCAAAATTATGGTAACCAGAAAAATCTTCTTTGGCACACATATAAATATAATTGTGTTTCTCAAAGTTCAAAACGGCATCAATAGCGGCAATGCTAGGCATATTGATGGGCCCGGGAGGCAAACCGGCATTTCGGTAGGTATTGTACGGAGATTCTTTACGCAAATGTTTATTCAAAACCCTACGAATGGTAAAATCATTGTTCGCAAAAATAACGGTAGGGTCAGATTCTAAACGCATGCCTTTATAAAAACGGTTCAGATACAATCCGGCAATAATGGGCATTTCGCGGTCAACCAAAGCTTCGCCATCTACAATTGAAGCCAAAATACTTACTTGAATAGGCGTTAGTTTAATTTTTTCTGCCTGAGCTTTTCGTTCATCGTTCCAAAATTTCTGGTACTCGTCAAACATCTTTAAAAAAAACTTTTTTGCATCGGTATTCCAATATAATTCATAGCTATTTGGAATAAAAACCGTGTACACATTCTCTTTGGTAAAGCCATAAGCGTTTACAAATTCAGTAGAATCTAATAACTGAATGATTGATAAACTGTCGGCTTCCAGCTTACGCGATAACATTCCGGCAAAATTTCGCTTTAAGCGGATGTTTTGAAAATAAAGCTGCACCGGTTCCTGGTTTCCGGCTTTGAGCATATTAATCAACCTCCGGTTGCTCATACCCGGCTCTAAACGATATTTCCCTGGTTTTACTTTATTAGGATACTCCATTTGCAATGCAGCTTCTCTAAAACTTGCCGTATCATCCAAAATTTCACTTTCGCGGATATTTTGCATTACGGCTTCAAAATCAGAACCAGTGGCCACGTACAAGTATTTTTCTTTATCGTTTACGTTGCCCGCTAAATAATCTGATAGGTAATCATAAGCCTTAATTCCGACCAGTAATAATATAAAACCCAATAAAGCCAATCCTAGTTTGGCTTTTGTACTCATTTTTTTAATTGATTTTTTTACCATCTCTCAATATTAATTTATGCTGTTTTACGCCATTCTAATAATCCGCCAATCAGGTTCCGCACGTTGCTAAAACCGGCCATAGCCAAAATTCGGCAAGCCGTTTCACTGCGAATACCCCGCTGGCAAATCACAATTATTTCTTCACTTGTATTCCATTCCAAATCTTCCAGAACGGTGGTTAGTTTTCCTAGCGGGATGTTTTCTCCGCCAATATTAAACGTGTAAAATTCCAATTCTTCCCGCACATCTAAAATTTGAACAGGTTCATGTTGGGCCAATCTTTCACGCAATTCTTTAACCGTAATGTTTGCCATTAATTTCCTCCGCCTAAAATCAAATGTACGGTGCTGCCAATACTTACTTTGCTTAAAGAATCGGTAGGCGTGGGGGTTTGTTTAATTACTTTGGCATTTAAAGTATCTCTGGATGAACCCTGAAAAGAGATGCTTCCTAGTTTAAGCGATGAACCCAATAAAGCCAATCTGGCCTCGTTTAAATTTAACCCCACAAGGTTTGGAATATCTACTTCGCTGGCTCCCTGACCGTCGCCCAATACCAAATCAATACGTGAGCCTTTGGGTACTTCCTGGCCGGTTTGCAATTCTCGACCTTTATAAATGAATTTTAATACCACATCTTTGGCTACATCAGAAACATAGCTCGTGTCGCCCAGTTTTAAACCATAATTACTCAAAGTTGCCGCCACTTCCAGGTAAGTTTTGCTGTCAATTTCCGGAAAACGCACATTGGGCGCCAAACGGGTAATAATGGTTAAATAAATGGTACGGTTCATTTTTACACTCGTATTCGGATCTGGATCTTGCTCAATCACAATACCCGGTT
>CAZFAE010000053.1:4556-9334 GCA_964516035.1 uncultured Sphingobacterium sp. | reverse complement strand
CGAACTGCGGGATATTTTTCAAACGTTGGATAAAGACGATAACGTTGGCGGATTAATCCTTACTGGTAAAGAAGGATTTTTCTCTGCCGGATTGGACCTTATTGAGCTATACGATTATAACGAAACTCAGATTAAAACCTTTTGGCACGATTTCCTAGATATGGTTTCGGTAATGGTGGCTTTTAAAAAGCCCCTCATCAGCGCCATCAGCGGGCATAGCCCGGCAGGCGGCTGTGTACTGGCAATTTGCAGCGATTACCGCGTTATGGCCGAAGGCAAATATGTGATCGGTTTAAATGAAGTGCCGGTAGGCATCATCGTGCCCGACACTATTTTTCATATTTATGCCTTTTGGCTGGGCCATGCAAACGCCTACCGCTTTTTACTGGAAGGCAAACTGATGCGCACCGACGAAGCCTTGGCCGTAGGCCTGGTAGACGAAGTGGTGCCAATTAATACTTTAATAACCACTGCCGAGCGCAAAATGAAACAATACATTCGCCTCGACTGGACTACCTGGCAGCAATCTAAATTAAACCTTCGCCGCGAATTACTCAGCAAGGTACAAGCCGACCAAAGCGCCACTCTCGAGGTGATGCTCAAACAATGGTGGTCGCCGGTAACCCGCTCCATTCTACAAACCATAATTCAGAACCTTCAAAGCAAAAAAGATGTATAATCAACCCATGTTAAGAGACGAGGCCTTAAAAGGCAAAACCATTGTGGTAACCGGTGGCGGTACCGGCCTGGGCCGTGCCATGAGCAAGTATTTTTTGCAACTGGGTGCCAATGTGGTGATTACCAGCCGCAAACTGGATGTTTTGAAAAAAACTGCTGCAGAGCTGGAAGCTGAAACCGGTGGCAAAGTATTGCCTCTGGCCTGCGATGTGCGCCTCGATTTTGAAGTAGAACAGGTTTTAAAACAAACCCTCGAAACTTTTGGTTCGGTGCATGCTTTGCTAAATAATGCCGCCGGAAATTTCATTTCCCCAACCGAACGCTTGTCCGCCAAAGCATTTGGCGTAATTATAGATATTGTCTTAAAAGGCACCGTGAATTGCACTTTGGCTTTTGGCAAGCATTGGATTGAACAAAAACAGCCCGCCAGCATCCTCAATATTGTAACCACCTATGCCTTTACCGGCTCGGGTTACGTGGTACCATCCGCCTGTGCCAAAGGCGGCGTACTGGCCATGACCCGCTCATTGGCCGTAGAATGGGGAAAATACGGCATCCGCTGTAATGCCATTGCTCCGGGGCCATTCCCAACCAAGGGTGCCTGGGACCGCTTATTACCTGGCGACCTGGCCGAAAAATTCGACTTTAAAAAACGTGTTCCCCTCAAAAGGGTGGGCGACCACCAAGAATTAGCCAACTTGGCTGCTTATTTAGTTTCCGATTTCTCGGGATATGTAAACGGCGAAGTAATTACCATTGATGGCGGAGAATGGTTGCAAGGTGCCGGACAGTTTAACGGACTTGAAGCCGTAAGCCCTGAAATGTGGGATATGATGGAGCAAATGATACGTGCCACCAAAGGAAGTTGATTGCGCTACGCTTAAATTGTTAAATTTGCCCCATGGGAACCCAAACGCAGGAGGAAACTTTTACCCTCGAGGAATTATTGCTTGGACTGAAAAATGTGCATCAGCTCATTTTATGGAACGATGACACCAATACCTTTGAACACGTAATCCATTGCCTGTGCCATTACCTCGATTATGCTGCAAAACAGGCCGAAAAAATTGCCTGGACAGTACATAACGAAGGAAAATGCGCTGTTCTGGAAGGTTCCTTTACCGAAATGGAAGTGTACCGCAAAATTCTGAAACAAGAAGGCCTAACGGTAAGTGTAGAGTAAATTTTCAGAAAACAAAAAACAGAACCATATATAAACGATAGTCATCCTTACTTTCTCTCTTTGTCATGCTGAATATAATGAAGTATCTACACGAATTTATATTTTACCTGAAACAAGAAGGTTTAGTTGCAAGCGTGTAGATCCTTCGCTTCGCTCTGGATGACAATAATGGTAGACAGAATGAAGAAAATCAATCCTACAATTGCAAACCCCTTTCTTTTTTGTTACCCATCTTAACTATTTGTCATGCTGAATGTAATGAAGCATCTACACGTATTTAAAAAGCTTACCCAATCTCCTTATTTAAAAAATCCCAATCCGGATTAAAATGGGCAATGAGTTTTTCTTTCTTAGCTCGTGTCCAGCCTTTCAGCTCCTTTTCCCTCTCAATAGCGTGATGTATCCACTCGAAACGTTCCCAATAAATAAGAAGATAGACTTGATATTTTCCAGTAAAATGTTTCTTTTCCGATTTAGCGTCCTGTTCATGTTCCTCAAGTCGCCTTTGCAGGTCATTCGTCATGCCGATATAAAGCACGTTTCGTCGGGTATTCGTGGTGATGTAAACAAAATAATTATGAGTACCAATAGGTTTCATCGTGTTTTCATAATCAACGATAAAACCCTGAGTTTGGTATATTGGCTAAACGTGTAGATCCTTCGCTTAGAATGGCAATAAAGGATGACAATAAGGGCAATTACAGTTTAAATTTTAGTTCTCCAATACTTTTTTAGTAGTTAAATAGTTAATAATAAATAAGATTTATTAACCTAAACATTTGTATTATGAACTCTAAAAACTTTATGACGGCAGGAATTGCCGGTGGTGTGGTTTGTTTCTTTTTAGGCTGGCTGGTGTATGGTATTTTACTGGCCGATTACATGACGAGTAACGCCCCAGCCCAAATGGCCGGCATGATGCGCAGCGAAGCCGACATGGTATGGTGGGCCTTAATTCTGGGTAATCTATTATCTGCTTTTCTGCTCTCCTACATTTTTACACGGGTAGGACATGTAAATACACCCGCAGCGGGTGCTAAAACCGGTGCCTTAATTGGCTTATTTATGGCCGGCTCTTTTGACCTTACCATGTATGGTACCATGAACATGATGACGATGAATTGTGTATGGGTAGACATACTGGCTTCAACAACCATTATGGCTATTGTAGGTGCAGTGGTTGCCTGGGTAGTGGGTAAAGCAACAGCTTAATAAAAATCTACTCTCATTTCTAAGGTCATCAAGCTCAAGTACTTGAGCTTGATGACCTTTTTTTAGTTAAAAATCAAACAATTTAACCCTCAAACTATTAATCAGTATTTATTATAATTTTTGTCCGAACTCTAAGAATAAAGTTGTAACATTAAAAAACGCACCTTTTTAAAAATTAATGTTATCCTGATGATTATTCTTGTTTTTCTGTTAAGCCACTGGTTTCTATCCCTATTTTTTCAAACTTTTTTCTTGCACCGATACGCATCGCATAAAATGTTTACCCTCAATAAGTTTTGGGAAAAAGTTTTTTATACCATGACTTTTATCTTTCAGGGTTCCAGCTTTTTAAATCCAAGAGCTTATGCCATTTTGCACCGCATGCACCATGCCTACAGCGATACCGAGAAGGATCCGCATTCGCCGCATTATTTTAAAAACATCTTTATCATGATGTACACCACCGGCGGCATATTTCGCGAATTTTTATTGCGTGCCCGTGAGCCCGAAAGTCAGTTTAAAGGTAATTATCCAGAATGGCCTTTAATTGATAATATTGGCTCACATACCTTATCACGCATAGGTTTCGGAATTTTATATGTACTATTTTATGTGGCTTTTGCCACCCATTGGTGGATGTTTTTACTATTGCCCATTCATTTTTTAATGGGCCCTATCCAAGGAGCAATTGTAAACTGGTGTGGCCATAAATACGGTTATTCTAATTACGATAACGATGACCATTCTAAAAATACTACTCCGGTAGATGTATTGATGCTGGGCGAATTGTTTCAGAACAACCACCACATGCATCCAAATAGTGCCAACTTTGCCAAACGCTGGTTCGAAATAGATCCGGTTTATTATGTTATCAGGAGTTTTCACTCCCTACGCATTTTAAAGCTTAGAAAAGTATAATTATAAATTATCAAAATTATTGTATTGGTGGCACGACTCTATTCGTGCCACCAATATTCTACAAACCATCTCCGTTTTTGAAATAAGCATTGATATTCACAGGAAGCTTGCCTTTTGAGGATACTTCCTTATTAATGACTTTAACAGCAGCTTTCTGCATTTCTTCGCTGTTTTGGTAATTCATCAGCAGGGTTTGGGTTTTTTCCAATCCCGGCAGGTTAATTAAAGTATAAGGATTAGCAAAAACAGAAATAAGGGTACTTTTTTCTGCCAATTCACTTATAAATGCTTTGAGTGCTGCACTAAAATCTAAAATCGGAGCTGGACGTTTGCGGGTATCGTGTATACTTACCAAAATATGTTCATAATTGGTCAATACTTGCTTTACCGACTCAATTTTTTCTGCCGATGCCTGTTTATCCAGATTTAAAATAGCACTGTTATTAAAATCATTTTGAAGTTCGTTCTGAAAACTTGTCGGCATTGCTGAGCCCAGGCTCAAAATGAGTGTCTTTTTACTTTTATCCAAAACCTGAATACCATTTTTACTGTTTAGCACGGTTACCGCGGCATCAGCCAGCTCTTGATTTAGTTTGAGCGCTTCAGGTTGGCTTAAATCCACAAAAAGATTTGTTGTATTTAATGTAGGTGCTTGGTTTAATCCCGCCCAATATTTTGCTGCCAATACTTTTTTGACACTTTCATTTACCTTGGTCCAGCTCAATCGTTTTTTACGGATTGCTTTTCTAATTAGTTTAACTGCTCGCTTAGAGTTTTCAGATAGTTC
>CAZFAE010000053.1:0-4456 GCA_964516035.1 uncultured Sphingobacterium sp. | reverse complement strand
TACGGATTGCTTTTCTAATTAGTTTAACTGCTCGCTTAGAGTTTTCAGATAGTTCTAACACATCGTTCCCTGCAATGAGTCCGCGTACATCGGCTTCGCCATTGGGGAAGAATTTTACTACCCCTTTCATTCCCATTGCATCAGAAAAAATCAATCCCTTAAACCCCAATTGCTCTTTTAAAATTCCAGTAACAATTGGCGCCGAAAGGGTGGAGGGTAAATTTGGGGTATTATCCAGCGAAGGAATGTTCATATGCGCCACCATTACCCCAGATGCTCCTTGTTTTATCAATTCTTTAAAAGGATACATTTCTAAAGAATCGAGCCTTTGGCGGCTATAGTTTAATTGCGGTAAATCGTAATGCGAATCTACATCGGTATCGCCATGGCCCGGAAAATGTTTTAAACTCACCAAAATACCTTCGTTTTGCATGCCCCGCATATAGGCCGCTGCTTTTTGGCTAACCTGTATTTTATCATCGCCGAAAGAGCGAAAGCCTATCACTGGATTTTTAGGATTATTATTGATATCTACATCGGGTGCAAAATTGATGTGCATACCTAGGCTTTTAAAATCGCGGGCTATCTGCCTGCCCATTTGTTCAATTAATTGATTATCCTGAATAGCGCCTAAAGTCATTTGATAAGGATAGCTGATGCTGCTATCCAAACGCATGCCTAAACCCCATTCGCCATCCATGGCAATAAGCAAAGGCGTTTTTGCTAATTTTTGATAGTGCTGGGTTAAAACAGCTTGCCGCATGGGGCCACCCTGAAAGAAAACCAATCCGCCAATTTTTTCTTTCCGGATAATTCGGCCCACAGAATCTTGGTAAGCCTTGCCCTTATCGGTATGGGCACGCACAAAGAATAATTGGGCTATGCGCTGTTTTTTGTTTAAGCGATTAAATACCGAGTCGACCCAATGATTAGGTTTTTCTAAACTCTCAATAAAAGAATCCGGTTTTTGTGCAAATGTTTCTGTAAATCCGATGAGTAGTACCCCGGCAAAACAAGCTATTCTTTTTATCCAAATGAGCATATTGATTTTTTGTATAGAAACGTGAGTAATAAAATAACTGATTCCAATTGGTATTTACAAACGCCAACTGTGTGAAAAAGTATACAAGTTTGGTTTTGTTATAGACACTTACAAGGAATATGGATTTTGCAATCT
The DNA here is from genome assembly GCA_964516035.1 of uncultured Sphingobacterium sp. Taxonomy (GTDB): domain Bacteria; phylum Bacteroidota; class Bacteroidia; order Sphingobacteriales; family Sphingobacteriaceae; genus JAIPAN01. Next base: position 3,279 of record CAZFAE010000053.1, on the reverse strand, counting down.
GGAGAACCCGAATATAAAATATGGTTTATTAAGGTACGTGATCAAAGATTATTCAGGTTTTTGTGATTCTGGCACAGAAATTAAGCTTAATGGACTGTACCAATGAAATACAGACTATGAAAAAATTAATGATTATTTCTTTCTTAGCTTTTGGAGCCATGGTTGCTCAAGCACAACGTTTAACGGATGGTAAAGGCGCCTATTTAGGTTTTAAGGCCGGAGTCAATTTTTCTAATATTATTAAAACCGGCGACTCCGATTACGAGTCTAAATTTAAACCAGGTCTGGCTGCCGGTGTTTTTGTAGACATTCCGATTACCGAATCGTTTTCATTTGCTCCAGAATTTGTGTTTTCTCAAAAAGGATATCAAACTTCTGGCAATAACGCTTTACTTGGCGACTATAATTATAAGGTGACTACTAATTTTGTGGATGTTCCCCTTCTTGCTAAGTTTTGGGTAGCCGAGGGCTTAAACTTTTCTGTAGGTCCGCAGGTTTCATTTTTGGTTTCTACAACAGAAAGTTTTAAAACCGGTTCTGAAGAATACCGAAATACGGTAAAAGAGCAGAACAAAAACCTCAAAAAGAGTCTTTTTGGAGGTGTTGTGGGCTTAGGTTACGAAATTGGTAACCAACTGGGTATTAGTGCCCGTTATGCTTTAGATTTCCAGAAAAACAATGCTGATGGTACCAATGAAATACCTGCTTATAAAAACCAGGTAATTCAGGTGGGCTTAAGCTATCAGTTCTAAAATTCCATCTACCTATGATAAAATCCCGTTCAGGTTTTCCTGGCGGGATTTTTGGTTTATACCTATAACCATTCATCCCTGTTTTTGTGTAGTTCATCTTACATATAATTCCATTGGTCGGAAAAAGTGTGCATAGCAATAAAATAGGCTTTAATTTTTTATCAAATTTCATCTTGAACAATATGAAGATTATTATGAAACCAACATTTAAAAAATTAAGCCGCAGCTTTATTATACTGTTTGCTTCGCTGATTAGTATTACGGCTTGTAAAAAAGATAAATCTCTTGCACCAACATTACCCACATTGAGTACTAATAGCATTAGTGAGATTACAACTACATCCGCTACTTCCGGTGGTAGTATCACTAATAATGGTGGAGCAGCCGTTATCCAGAGTGGCGTTTGCTGGAGCACAAGTACAAACCCTGCCATAAATAATAACCCCAATAAAACTATCGATATTGCCAACGCTAATGGAAGTTTTACGAGTAGTATAACCGGCTTAAGCAATAGTACCACCTATTATATACGAGCTTATGCCACCAACAGTGCAGGTACAGCCTATGGAAATGAACAGGAATTTACAACCGGAACAGAAATAACCTTACCTGCTTTAACCACCAATGACATTACCGTTTTTACTTCCACAACTGCCACATTAGCCGGTAATATAAGCAGTAATGGAGGAAGCGCCATTACGCAAGTTGGAGTATTCTGGAGTACAAGTGAAGAGCCTAACGTTGCAGGTGATAAAATTAGTATAACCGATAATGTTCCACAATCGGGAAATTTTTCTGGTGATTTAAGCAACTTAACCCCTAATACCACTTATTATGTACAAGCCTATGCTGTCAATAGTGTAGGTACAACTTACGGAGCAGTAAAAAATTTCACAACAGGAATAAACTTACCTGTTTTAAGTACTAATGCTGTTAGCAATATTACCGCTGCCTCTGCCACCTGCGGAGGTAATATAAGTGATAATGGAGGCGGAACTATTTCTGAGAGAGGGATATGTTGGAGCACTAACCCTGGCCCCACCACTTCCAATACTCATATTACTTATAATGAAGATAAAGCAGATTTTAGTATTGTTTTAGATAATTTAAACCCTAATACCACCTATTTTATACGGGCCTATGCCATCAATGAGGCTGGTACGGCTTATGGAAATGAAGAAAACTTTACAACAGGAATAACAATACCTACTTTGAGCACAGATATTAATGCTGTTGGCCAAACATCCGCTACTTGCGGAGGTACCATAAGTACTAATGGAGGAAGTCTCATTACCGAACGAGGTATATACTGGAGTACGAATCCTAATCCTACTATACTTGATAATCAAGTAATTAGTCTTAATGCCGTACAGTCTGGAAGTTTTGATTGCTTCTTAAACAACTTAACTCTAGGAGTTACATATTATGTAAGGGCTTATGCCAAAAATGATGCAGGTACAGCCTATGGAGCAGAACAAAGCTTTACTACAGGAGCTCAATAATTAGCAAAATTTAATTATGCTAATAATGGCTGTTAGGATACAAACTAAAGAATTTCTTCGGGATATCATTTCAACGAAAACAAAGAAAAGCCATTCATCCCTGTTTTTGTGTAGTTCATCTTACATATAATTCCATTGGTCGGAAAAAGTGTGTAAAGCAACAGAATTGGCTTTAATTTTCCATCAAATTTTCACTTAATAAACATCATTATGAGACCCCTATTAAAAAAAATAAGTAGCCCCCTTATTGTATTGTTTGCAATGTTCATTAGTATTGCAGCCTGTAAAAAAGATAAAGGCCCAACTGTGAGCTTGGCCACGCTGACTACGCTAGAAATTAGTGGTAGTACTATTGCTGATGCTAAAGCCGGGGGAAATGTTACTAGCACTGGTGGTGCAAGCATTACTACCTTTGGAATTGTTTGGAGCAATACAAATTTGCTTCCTACATTAGATAATTCGGAGGGTTATACAGAAGAAATTGATGGTGAAACTGGCAGCTATGATGCCTCATTCAATAATTTAGGTGTAAATAAAACTTATTATGTAAGAGCTTATGCTACCAATGCTAAAGGAACGGCTTATGGAGATGTTAAAATTTTTGTGGTTGATGCATCTGAAAATGTGTATCGCACCGTTAAAATTGGTACACAAACCTGGATGCTTGAAAATTTGAAAACCACCAAGTATCAAGGCGGGGCAGATATTCCGATTGTAGAAGCAGCTGGTTGGGCAAATCTTGGTACTCATGCCATGAGTTGGTATGGAGCTGTTGAGGCAAATAAGGATATTTATGGTGGTTTATATAACTGGTATGCGGTTAATCAAGCCGACCCCAACAAAAAATTAGCCCCAAGCGGCTGGCGGATTCCTACCGTGGCGGATTGGCAAACGCTTAATACCAACACAGCTAATGATTTAACTAAATTGGGTAAGGTGTTAAAAGAAGCGGGAAATGCGCATTGGCTTGCTGCTGTTGATATTACAGCCACTAATTCAACCCATTTTACGGCTTTACCTGGTGG